>SCRB01000156.1 GCA_004299545.1 Rhizobiaceae bacterium | reverse complement strand
AAAACCCCTTTCGGTTGAGGTGCATTGCGCGGTTTCTGCACAATCAGATTCCGCGGCGCGAAATTGAGCCATGTCAGGATGATGACGTGGCTTGCGGCATCCAGATCGGCTAAGCCCGGTCGGAATGCGCCATCGATTTCGACGGACGCAGCGCCGCCGCGCTCCCGCGCCGCGTTCATGTTCTTCGGGCAATCGTCCCGGCTGGTCCAGGGCGAGCGCACGCGCCCGATGAAGAAAAGATGCGCATCGGCGGGCCGTTCCGCCAGATCGCTCTCCAACTCCACTTCTCCCTCCCTCATCGAGGCGTTGCGATCCTTTGCATGCGAGAATGGCGTCATTTCTTTTCCTGATCGCGACATGGCACTTGCCAGTCGTCCCTGTTTCACATAAAGATATATTTATATCTTTTGGAGATGCGAATGCTTTCCCGCACACCTGTCGGCCTCGATGCCATGGTTGATATATTGAAGGCGGCGGCTGAATCCAGCCGGTTGCGCATTCTGTTGCTGCTGTCGCGTGGCGACCTGACGGTGAGCGACATGACGGAAGTGCTCGGCCAGTCGCAGCCGCGGGTCTCGCGGCATCTCAAGCTGCTTCTCGACGCGCGGTTGATCAGCCGCTACCAGGAAGGCTCATGGGCCTATTTCCGCCTTGCCGACGAAGGCGTGGCGCAAGAGACCGTGCAGGGGATCGTGGCACGCCTGGATGCGCTCGATGCGCCGGTGGAGCGCGATCTCGAACGGCTCGCCGCGGTCAAGCAGAAGCGTCAGGAGAAGGCTCTCGGCTATTTCAGCGCCAATGCCGCCAGTTGGGACGAAATCCGCTCGCTGCATGTGCCCGACGCGGCCGTCGAGGCGGCGATGAAGCGCGCTATCGGCAAGCGCCCGTTCCAGACCATGCTCGACCTCGGCACGGGGACCGGCCGACTGCTGGAGCTTTTCGCGCCGCTCTACAGGCGCGGCATCGGCGTCGACCAGTCGCGCGAGATGCTGGCGGTGGCGCGCGCCAATCTCGACAAGGCTGGCATCACCAACGCGCAGGTGCGGCAGGGTGACATTTATGCCCCGTCGGTCGAACGCGACGGTTTCGATCTCGTCACTATCCATCAGGTGCTGCATTTTCTGGAGGATCCCGGCCGCGCCATCCAGGAGGCGGCGAGGCTGCTCAGGCCTTCGGGCCGGCTGATGATCGTCGATTTTGCCCCGCATCAGATCGAATTCCTGCGCGACGAGCACGCTCATGTGCGGCTTGGCTTTTCCGACCGGCAGATAGGCGACTGGCTTGCCGATGCCGGTCTCGAACTCAAGGAAACGATCGATTTCCAGCCGAGTGGCGAGAGGCCCCACCTGACCGTCAAGCTCTGGCTGGCGCAGGACCAGCGCGTTTTGATGGCCGGGCCGTCGGCGGACGAAGCAAGGGAGCGCGCCTGATGTCACAGTTCCGCTTTTCGCGCCGGCCGGACATCGGCGACAAGATCCGCGCCTCCTTCGAATTCTTTCCGCCGAAGAACGTCGAGATGGAAGCAAAGCTGTGGGAAACGGTCCAGCGGCTCGAACCGCTCGATCCCGCCTTCGTTTCGGTGACCTATGGCGCGGGCGGCTCGACGAGGGAGCGCACGGCGCGTACCGTCGGCCGTATCCTTGCAGAGACGGCGCTTCGCCCTGCCGCGCACCTCACCTGCATCGACGCGACGCGTGAAGAGGTCGATGCCGTGGTGCGCGAATTCCAGGCTATGGGCGTGACGAATTTCGTGGCGCTGCGTGGCGACCCCGCTTTGGGCGTGGGGAGTATCTATCGGCCTCATCCAGGCGGCTACGCCAATGCCGCGGAACTGGTCGCGGGCCTCGGTCGGATCGGCGCCTTCGATATTTCGGTATCGGCCTATCCGGAGAAGCATCCCGAAAGC
>SCRB01000155.1 GCA_004299545.1 Rhizobiaceae bacterium | reverse complement strand
TGAAGGGTCGGTCGGTTATTCCCTTGAAAATTTTTGAAAGTCTTTTTGTTGCAGCCGCCCTTCGGATGAGCGTACCCATGTTGGTATTGTCTTGCGACATAAAGAACAAGAAAATGGATGAATCCAATGGGGAATGAAGGAGGCGGCCGGCTGACGACGCATGTGCTGGACACGGCGCTCGGCAGGCCCGCTGCCGGGCTGACGATAACGCTCTTCCGTATCGAAGGGGAGAGCCGGACGCATGTAAAGAAGGTATGCACCAATGCCGACGGGCGTGTCGACGGACCGTTGCTTGCGGGCAATGACTTCCGTGCCGGCGTCTACGAACTCGTCTTCTCGGCTGGAGCCTATCTGAAAGCGCAGGGCTGCACGCTCGCCGAGCCGCCTTTCCTCGACGAAATTCCCATCCGCTTCGGAATGGCGGAGCATGGCCATTACCATGTGCCGCTCTTGCTTTCTCCCTACGGCTACTCCACCTACAGGGGAAGCTGAGAAAATGACCGTCCGCTCCGAAATCCGTTTCATTCTGAACGGCGAGGATCTCCGCCTGCGAGAAGTCGCACCGGACGAGACGCTGCTCGACTATCTGAGGCTCCGCCGTTCCCTGCGCGGGACAAAGGAAGGCTGCGCCGAAGGCGATTGCGGCGCCTGCACGGTTCTGGTCGGCCGCCTCACGCCGGACGGACTGATCTACGAGAGCGTCAATTCCTGCATCCGCTTCCTGGGTTCGCTCGACGGCACGCATGTCGTCACTGTCGAACACCTGACAGCAAGTTCGGGCAAACTCCATCCCGTGCAGCAGGCGCTGGTCAATTTTCACGGTTCGCAATGCGGCTTCTGCACGCCGGGCTTCGTCATGGCGCTTTACGCACTATGGATGCGGGAGCCGAACCCGTCCGAACAGCGGATCGAGAAGGCGCTGCAGGGCAATCTCTGCCGCTGCACCGGCTATGAGCCGATCGCGCGGGCCGCCCATGCGATCTCTTCTTATGGTCGAGTAGAGGATGACCCCCTGGCACTGGAACGCGCCGCCGTCACCAGCCGGCTTACCGCCATGCGCGACGGCGTGCGTATCGAGATCGGGACGGGCGTGAAACGGTTTTATGTACCGGCTTCGGTCGACGATCTGGCCGATATCCTCGTTGCCGAACCGAAGGCGAGGATCGTCGCCGGCGCCACCGATGTCGGTCTGTGGGTGACGAAATTCATGCGCGAAATCGCGCCCGTCGCCTTCATCGGCCATCTGGACGAACTCCATCGCACGGCTGAGAAGGACGGTGTGCTGACTATCGGCGCCGGCGTCTCCTATACGGAAGCGTTCCGGTTGCTTGCAGCTCGCGTTCCGACGCTCGCCACGCTGATCGACCGTATCGGCGGCGAGCAGGTCCGTAATATGGGCACTGTCGGCGGCAACATTGCCAACGGTTCCCCGATCGGAGATACGCCGCCGCCCCTGATCGCGCTCGGCGCGACACTGACATTGCGCAAGGGCGCGGCACGGCGAACGATTCCGCTCGAGGACTTCTTCATCGACTACGGCAAGCAGGATCGGCAGCCCGGCGAGTTCGTCGAGGCCGTGCATGTGCCGCTGCCCAAGCCCGAAAGCCGC
>SCRB01000154.1 GCA_004299545.1 Rhizobiaceae bacterium | reverse complement strand
ATGCCCGCCTGTTGAGTAGGCCGGTGAGGGAATCGAAGAAGGCAAGCTTTTCAATCTCCATCTCCTGGCATTTGCGCAACGAGATATCGTACATGTAGCCGTGCCAGAAGGTCGTTGTACCGGACTGCTCGGGGGCGGCACTGATGTGGATCCATTTCTCGGTTTCCAGCGGATTCCCGTACCGGCACTCGAACTCCCATTTGCGCGAAGTCCGCGCCGCCTCGGCAAAGGACTCGAAATAGGCCCGGCGGTCGTCGTCGGGAATATTGGCGAAGAAGATGCCCGGATTTGCCTGTACAGCCGCGGCGCTCAAGCCGCAAAGCCGTTCGAATGCCGGGCTGAGATGGGAAATGACGAAGCGGTTGTCGTCGGTGGTGAAAAGCTGGAAGACGGCTCCCGGCAACTGGCTCGTCAGTTTGCTGAACAATTTCTCCAGTTCCAGGCGCTTGACCGTCTCGGTGATTTCGCGGACCGAACCTTCGTAATAGAGCGGCCGCCTGGTCCTCGGATCGCGGACCAGCCGTGCGGATTCCGATACCCATATCCGCTCGCGGGTCCGGTGGCGGTAGACCTCTGAGACGAAGTCCTCGACGATGTGTTCCCGGTCGAGGATCTCGCGGAACTCGGCTCTTCTTCCGGGCACGACATACCATTCGTCACCGATGTTCCTGGCGAGAGTGAGGACATCGCTTTCGGACTCGTACCCATTGAGCTTCACGAATGACGGATTCGCGAAGATCAGGCTTCCCTCCATGGACGTGCGATAGATGCCTTCATGCAGGTTATCGATCAAGGCGCGGCTGTTTTCCTGTTCGCCCTGCGCGCGTAGAAACAGCCGGCGATAGCGGAACGCAGCGCGGCTCAGCAATGCCAACAGGGCCAGCCCGGCGGATACCGCCACGGCTACCCCGACGGAGCCGAGAAATTGCACCGAAGGAAAGTCCATGCGTGGAAAACGCCCCCTTACCTGTCGGAAATATACCGTTGGGGAATATGCGGAGGATGAACGCCGGGCAATTCTTTCGATCTATCGCTAATAACTGGTTTAGAAATAGAAATATAAAGAGTCGAATGTATTCCTGGGGCGTCATTCAGGGTAGCGAAGAATTATCACGAATATAAGCGATCAATAATAAGCGAGATCGTGCCGTGGTCGATACCGGAGATTCCGGGCCCGCATCTGTTGCTGCCGCTCCGGCATGATCGGCTCAGACCCCGCCGTACCAGTCGTAGCCATTGTCTTCCCAATAGCCGCCATGCCCCTGGCCGAACGGCTTGAGGCTGCTGGCCAGTTCGATCGAACGGAGATATTTCGGCATCTTGTAGCCGAGTTGCCGTTCGACCCGGACGCGGACCGGCGCCCCGTTGGCGATCGGCAATGTCTTGCCGTTCATGCCATAGGCGAGGATCGTCTGCGGGTGCCGCGCATCGATGAGGTCGACCGAGCCGTAATATTTGATGCCGCCGTTGAGCGTCTGCTCGATCGTGTCGAAGCAGCGGAAGACGACGTATCGCGCCTCCGGCTTGACTTTTGCTTCGTCGAGAACGCGCGACAATTGCACGCCGGTCCATTTGGCGATGCAACTCCAGCCCTCGACGCAATCGTGGCGCGTGATCTGCGTGCGCGACGGCATGTTGCGCAATTCGTCGAGGGAAAGCGATAGGGGCTTTTCGACGAGGCCGGTGACCTCCAGCTTGTAATCGGCGAAATTTTTAGCCTGCAGCGCCACATAGTCCGGATCTTCGGGGGCGGTATCGCCGTTCGGCCGCATGGGCTGGCGGATATCGTTCTCGCTATATTCCGTTGCCAGCGCGTTGCGGCCGAAAAGAAGGCGCTGGACGCGATAGGTCAGGTCGTTGGCCTTGGCGATCGTCTCGCGAACGCCGCTGTCGCCTGCGAGCAGATTGTCGAACGCGTCGCAGCCGGAAAGGGCGATCGTGGAGCCGCCGAGCGTGGCGGCGGTGAGGAAATGACGACGGCTGATGCTGGACTTTTTCGACATCGTCATTCTCCGGGCTGGGCGGTTGCGTCCGGCGCGGACGTATCGGTGCGGTAGCGCCCGGTTATGATCGAGCGCAACGCATTGAGCGGGCCGGTGGCGAGCACCATTAGCATGTGGACGAGAAAGAAGAGCACGATCAGCGCCATGCCGAGGAAATGGATCGTGCGTGCTGTCTGCCTGCCGCCGAAAATCTCGACGAGGAACGGGAAGGAGGCATCCACGCCGGGAGACATGGTGAGGCCGGTCAGGACCATCAGCGGCAACAGGATGATCAGCACGAACGCGTAAGTGAATTTCTGCAGGACATTGTATTCGCGGCGATGGTGGAACCGCAATCGCAGATGATCGGCGAGATCGGACCCCAGGCGTCGCAAATCCTTTCGTCGCGGGATCAGGTCACGGACCAGATGGCCGTTGACCAGACTGGAAACCAGCCAGGTGAGGAGCGTTGCGACGAGCACCCAGGCGAAGAAGAAATGAATCACCCTGCCTGTCGCGAGGTCCTGATAGGAAGGAATGGTCGCCCATGCGGGAAAGCCGCGGGCCTCGAGATTGTCCCCAGAGCCGGAAAGGCCGAAG
>SCRB01000153.1 GCA_004299545.1 Rhizobiaceae bacterium | reverse complement strand
TTCTCTGCCCACATCCCGCTTGAAGCGCAATTCTTCAAGCACGCCAACAAGGCTTATCAGGATTTTGCCGTAAAGATGGGCTTCTGCGACAAGCCGCAGCCGGTCACCTTCCAGCTCTATTCCGAGCCATTGCAGAAATTCCGCCTGTCGGCTGAGGGGTTGCGCCAGCCTGTCGCGCCGGTCGCTCACCGTGAGCGGATTCTTGAGGCGTTCGATCCGTTTCCGGACTGGTATCCGCCGCTCGGCGAGGTGCCGAGCGATGCGAGCGAATTTCCCTTCCACGCGATCACGCAGCGGCCGATGGCGATGTATCATTCCTGGGGCTCGATGAACGCATGGCTGCGGCAGATTCACACGAAAAACCCGCTCTTCGTGCCGGGCGCCATCTGCGAGGCGCAAGGGCTCGTGGACGGCGACTGGGTCTGGCTGATCTCGCCGCATGGGCGGATCAAGGCGGAAATCCAGCGCATGGAGGCCGTCAACGGCAGCACCATCTGGACATGGAACGCGGTCGGCAAAAGGCGCGGCGCCTGGGCACTCGACCCGAAGGCGCCCGAAGCGGTCGAGGGCTTCCTTCTCAACCACCTGATCGGCGAACTCCTGCCGGCGAAGGGGACTGGTATTCGCTGGGGGAATTCCGATCCCGTGACCGGTCAGGCGGCTTGGTACGATCTGAAGGTCCGGATCGAAAAGGCGGCGGGAGGCGATGAGAGCGAGCCGCAATTCGCTGTTCTGCACCGCCCCGGTCACCCGCCCGCCGTGCCCGAGGAACTCCGCTACGGACAGGAGTGGGCCGAATGACCAGCCTTCCCGATTTACCGACGCCCAAAAAACTCGGTCTTGTCATCGACCTCGATGTCTGCGTCGGCTGTCATGCCTGCGTCGTCAATTGCAAGGAATGGAACACCGGCGGCTATGGCGCGGCGCTTTCGGACCAGCACCCTTATGGCGCCGATGTTTCCGGTGCCTGGCTGAACCGGGTCCATACGTTCGAGGTTGTACCCGAAGGCGGGGAAGTGGTGGGCGAGGCCGGCGACGCCCGCATCGTCCATTTCCCGAAGTCCTGCCTGCATTGCGAGGACGCGCCCTGCGTCACCGTCTGTCCGACGGGCGCCTCCTACAAGCGCGCGGAAGACGGCATTGTCCTCGTCGACGAGGACAAATGCATCGGCTGCGGCTTGTGCGCCTGGGCCTGTCCCTATGGCGCACGCGAGATGGACCTCGCCGCCGGCGTGATGAAGAAATGCACGCTGTGCGTCGACCGCATCTATAACGAAACGCTGGAGGAAGTTGACCGCGTGCCGGCCTGCGTCAGGACCTGCCCGGCGAATGCACGGCATTTCGGCGATCTGGCCGATCCCGAGTCCGAAGTTTCGCGCATGGTGGCGGAGCGTGGCGGCATGGACCTGATGCCGGAACAGGGGACGCGGCCGGTCAACAAATACCTGCCGCCGCGGCCGCGCAGCACGCTTTCCGAGAATGCCACGATGCTCTCCGGTGAAGAGAATACGGACGGCGCGAAGGGATTTTTCGCCTGGCTCGACGGCGTGCTCGACAAGCTTTAAAGCTTGCCGGCGAAGCGGGGATTCACATAGGCATCGAAGCAATCGTCGAGCCTGATCTTGAAGTGGTTTTTCAAGGCCGGCGCGTAAAGATTGTAGAGATCCTGATTGGCCGGCGTCGGCGGGCAGGTCGGATAGAGAACGAGATCGACGGCGCGAACGGCATTCTCCTCCTCCGAACCCGGTTTCGGCACGGCGCGGGCGGGGTCGGCGCCGATCGCCACATATTTCGGCGAGGCGCGGTTCATCAGATAGGGAATGGGATCGACGAAGTTCAGCTCAAAGATCGAGTTGAAGTGGATGCCTTTTGATTTCTCCAGCGCCTTGATGTCGGTGATGGCGCGGTCGATCGTCATCAGATGTTCGAGCTGGTAGTTGAACTCCGAATAGAAGATGTAGCCCGGCAATTGTTTGATGCGGACGAAGTCGGCATAGGTGTCGCGGTGCCTCGGGTAGAAGGCAACCATCTCTTTCGCCCGCTTCATGATTTCCGGCCGCGCGGTGACGCGGCCGAGCGTCTTCAGATTGTCGCTCTCAAGGGCGACGTTCTGGACCGATCCGATATAGGTGCGCGCCGCTCTTTGCAGGAAATGGATGAAGGGCGGCAATGCGGTTGCGCCGATCAGGACGGCGACGACCATATTCATTCTGGAAGGCGTTGCCTTCGGGAGATGCGCAACGAACGTCGCCAGAAGGACAGGCCATAAAAAGATCAGCGCCTGGCTGCCGGTGTTCTGCGATTCGAAGACGATCCCGGCAACGACGACGGCCGCGATCCAGAAATAGTCGTGATCGGCGATGGAAGGGATGGCCGCGAAGGAGGGTTTCGTGATGAATGCACGGCATTGGCGAACGATTGTCGCGCGATCCTTCCATAACAGGACCAGGCAAAGCACCCCGGCGGAGGCCGAGATGCCGAAGGTGCGCGACGCCGCCTGCAGGAGGCGCGGCAGGAGCGTGTCGGAATTCTTGTCGACGAGGGAAAGGATATCCGCGGCGTAGTTGGAAACGAGGCCGTCCCGGAGTTCCAGCCCGCCGAGAATGGCGAAGAAGGCGAGGGCGGAGAAGATTGCCGTTTTGAAGGCCATCCTGCCGGCGATGAAGGCGAACAGGCAGATGATGAGGCCGGCGACAAGGCCGGTGATCTTGGTGAAGAGAAGCGCGATCATCGCCGCGGTCACGAGGATGCCGAGCAGGCGCTGGCTGCGCACGAAGACGAGCGCGGCGACCAGCGTATAGAGGATCTGGCAGACCTGTCGGTTGTAGATGCCGAAGCCGTCCGAGCCGGGATAGGGATAATAGGATTGAGTGTTGAAGGGGAGGATGGTGAAGACGAGGAAAGGCATCAGGACGGCGAAGGCCATGGCGCGCGACTGGCGTTCCATCTGCCACAGGACGGCGGCCATGATCGGTCCCGTCACCAGAAGCAGCGACCAGTCGACCAGGAAAAGCGGCTGTGCGTTCGGGAAAAGCTTCAATCCGCCGGCGAAAAGATAATAGCCGAGCGGCCCGACCGGCACGAAGAAATCGATGACCGGGACATTGCCGTGGAAGATGCGGTTCGCCGCATCGAAATAGAGCATCAGGTCCCAGTACATCGCGCCGATCGGCGTGGTGAGCGGCAGGCAAAGCAGGCCGGCCAGCACGACGATGACGACGGCGAGGACAACGACGGACGAGCTGAACAGGCGGATATTGGCCGATGCCTGCCGGTCCGCTTGCATGATGGTCATTCGCTCGCCCCTTCCCGTAGAAGCGGCGCATCGGAGGGTGGAAACCCGGAATTCCGTCACGTCGCCCGACCGGTGCCGCCACTGCCGGTCACTCTAGATCCGTCCTTCACCTTCGAATTGCGCTGCTGCCTTAGCAGGCGTGGCATAAGATAGCGTTAAAGAAGGACGAAGACTTTTGCGGAACGGATTGCCGGGTCTGGTCGCGCAGCATTTTGCGAATGTCGCAAACAGGCTGCAATCCGATCGCATCGCCTTATAGTGTGCGCGGAATTTCATTTCGGAGCAGCGGGCCATGGCAGGTTTTCCGGCAAAGGCGAAGGTCGTCATCATCGGCATCGGCGGGATCGTCGGCGCTTCCGTCGCGCATCATCTGGTCGAGCGCGGCTGGGACGACATTGTCGGCATCGACAAGTCGGGCATTCCGACCGACATCGGCTCGACGGCGCATGCCTCCGACTTCTGCTACATGACCAGCCATGATTTCCTGTCTTGCTGGACGACGCTCTATTCCGTCGATTTCTACGAGAAGATGGGCCATTACGCGCGTGTCGGCGGGCTGGAAGTCGCGCGCGTCGGAGACGACGCCCGCATGGACGAGATCAGGCGCAAGGTCACGTCGGGCAAGGCTTTCGGCACGAATGTGCGTCTGGTGGGACCGAAGGAGATCAAGGAAAAATTTCCCCTGATCGAGGAGGACAAAGTGCAGGGCGGCATGTGGGACCCCGATGCCGGCCTCGTCATCCCGCGCTCGCAGACGGTCGCCGGCAAGCTGATCGACAAGGCCGAGACCGCCGGGAAGCTGAAAACCTTCGCCAACACGCCGGCCAAATCGCTGGTCATCGAGAACGGCCGCATCAAGGGCGTCGTCACCGACCGCGGCACCATTCAGGCCGACTATGTCGTGGTTTGCGCCGGTATCTGGGGCCGGCTGATCGCCGAGATGGCGGGCGAAGACCTGCCGATCATGCCGATCGACCATCCGCTGACCTTCTTCGGCCCCTATACGGAATTTGCCGGTACCGGCAAGGAGATCGGCTGGCCGCTGATGCGCGACCAGGGAAATTCGGCCTATATGCGTGACACCGGCGACCCGGCGACCTCGGAAGGCGGCATGATCGAATGGGGCTATTACGAGGAGACGAATCCTCGCCTCGTCCATCCGCGCGACCTGCTCGAAAAAGAGCAGGCGCGGCTGTCGCCGTCGCAGCGCGACCTCGACATGGAGCAGATCATCGAGCCTCTGGAGAAGGCGATCGAACTCACGCCGATCCTCGGCGAACTCGGCTACGACGAGCGGCGTTCCTTCAACGGCCTGTTGCAGGTGACGGCCGACGGCGGGCCGTCGGTCGGCGAAAGCCAGAAGGTGAGGGGCCTCTGGTACGCCGTAGCCATCTGGGTCAAGGATGCGCCTGGCATGGCCAAGCTGGTCGCCGACTGGATGACGGACGGCCGCACCCATATCGACCACCATCAGATCGACTATGCCCGCTTCAATCCACACCAGTTCGAGGCAAAATTCGTCGAAGGCCGCTGCGGCGAGGCGGCGCAGAAGGTCTACAACCCCGCCATCCATCCGCGCGAACCCTATGCCACAGGCCGCAATATCCGCCGCTCGCCCTTCTGGGAGCGCGAAAAGGAACTCGGCGGCTATTTCATGGAACTCGGTGGCTGGGAGCGCGCGCATGGCTATGCTGCTAACGAGCATCTTCTGGAAAAATATGGCAACCGCGTGCCGGTGCGCGAGAACGAATGGGACAACCGCCATTTCTGGCGTGTCTCCAATGCCGAGCATCTGGCGCTGTCGGAAGATTGCGGCATCATCAATCTTTCCCATTTTGCCATGATCGAGGTCGAGGGGCCGGATCATGTCGCGCTGATGGAATGGCTCTGCGCCGCGAAGATCGGCGGTGACAATCTGGTCGGCCGGGGCATCTACACCCATTTCCTCGACGATGAGGGCATGGTGCGCGCCGACCTGACGGTGATCCGCATGGCAGACCGCTGCCGCGTCATTGACGGCGCCGATGCCGGGCCGCGCGACTTCAACTATATGAAGCGCGTCGCAGCCGACAAAGGATTCGACGTCACCATCACCGACGTGACGGAAAGATATGTGACGCTCGGCATTTGGGGGCCGAATGCCCGCGCGACCCTGCAAAAGGTGGTGGAAGATCCGGATGGACTGTCGGTGGAGAATTTCCCCTTCGCAGCCATCAGGCCGATCCGCATCGCTGGTAAGGACGTGACCGCCTTCCGGCTTTCCTATGTCGGCGAGCAGGGCTGGGAGCTTCACATGCGCTATGAGGACGGGCTTGCGGTCTGGGACGCACTGCGCGCGACAGGTGTGATCCCTGTCGGCGTCGAAACCTATGCGAACACGCGCCGCATGGAAAAGAGCCTCAGGCTCCAGAACGCCGACCTTTTGACGGAATACAATCTCTATGAGGCGGACCTCGCCCGCCCCAAGGTCAAGGAAGCGGATTTCCGCGGCAAGGCAAAACATCTGGAATATCGCGCCCGCGATCATCAGCCGGCGATGCTTTGCACATTGGTCATGACGGAAAACAGGGATAGCCACGGTGTCGCCCGCTATCCAGTCGGCAATATGCCGGTGATGGACCCGGCGACCGGTAAAACGCTGGTCGATGAGCTTGGCCGCCG
>SCRB01000152.1 GCA_004299545.1 Rhizobiaceae bacterium | reverse complement strand
TCAACGATGATGTCCTTGTCCAAACCCATCCTGAAAGAACGCTCACGGAAGGTGTCACCTTCGGCGAAAGTGCTAGATACCTTCACCCGGTCGAAGTATTTCAGGCAAGTGAAGCGGCCAAAACCTTTGCCGCCGTCCGCAATCTTTTGTTCGGTGTAGAGGGTGTCGAAGGCGTCACGGTTGCTCTTGGTGAAGCCTATGCCGTTGTCCTTGACCACGAAGCCGTCGACGTCCTCAAGGCGGTCGAGTACGTCGGCCTGCCCGTTTCGGAGAACTTCGATTTGAACCAAACCGTTCGGTATGCCCTTCGCGTCGATGGCCTGAATCCCATTTACGACCAGCTCGACCAGCGGCGTGTAGATATTGGTGCCGGAACGAATGTTCTCGACCAACCGCCTGACGTTGACATTGCTCATGTCAATTTTCCCAGAGGTGGTAGCGCGCCGCGTTCTACGAGCCGGGCGGTATTCGGGCTATAGACGTAATCGGTGATCGTGCCGTCCTTGATCCGGTTTACCGCCTCATCGATGGCGAACAAGGGCACCAGAAACCATTCTTTCGGCACGATTGGCCGACCAAGGCGATCCATGATCTCGACGTCGAGGCGCGCCCCGCCAAAGACCCTGTGGATCAAGAATTCGAGCTTGGCCCGGTTGATATTGTAGAGTTCGTAAGTCGCAACGATCTCGACATCTGCCATGAGGTAGGTTGGATCGAGCCGAGCGTTAGCGATGCGCCGCTCGACGCTACCACCCGTCACGCCGATCTTATGCAGGATTTCGCGGTTCGCCGCGACCAGGGGGTGGTCGGACTTGCTCCGCAACACGTAGATCGTGCCGCTGGCCTGATCACCATCGCCAGTCTGCTCGTCGAATAACGGGCCGGCGCTGGGCTCGGTAATACGTCGACCAGCGTCATCCTTGTAGAGGGCGCGCTGCAGCGATCGCAGCAGCAGGTCGCTCTCGGTGCCATTGGAATAGATCACCCGGAGCCGCGCGTCGGTTTCGCCATTCGGCGCCTTTATCGGCTCTCCAACCTCCGCCACATAAGCAGTCTGGCCGCCAAGGATGAAGAATTGCCCGGCCTGAATGTCGGCTTTCAGGAAACCCGCATCCTTGACGAAGGGTCTTGTGGTCCGGCGCCCGCTCTCAAGATCGGCCTGCACGTGCAGGAATAGGGGTTTGAATCTCTCGAAATCCGCGCACTTCTCGCGGCTCGCGATTTCTTCGGCATCGCGCTTCTCCGCACTGGTGCGCACATGGCGCAGCTTGGTGATCTCGGATGAACCGGCCGCGCCCTCCAGTTCGGCGAGCAGCTCGTCCTCATCCATAGAGTCAGCGGGCGGGCCAGACGACGCCATGGGCGCACATGTAATCAGTCCCTGGTGATCAAACTGTGTGAGAAGGGATCGGCATTCTTCGAGCGCGCGCAGTCGGTCGAGCCGCACGGCGTAGAGCCGTTCGAATATATCGCCATCCTCGCCGTGGTGCGGAGCGTGGCCGTTTTTCTCGACAAAGCGCTGAATCTCCTCAAAGCCCGCGATGATGCGCTCCTCCCGGGGCGAACGGCCGCCCTTCTTTTCAGGTTGCGCGAAATCGTCGAGCTCCGCACGCAGTTCATCTAGGTCGAGATCACTCATAGCGGCCCTCATCCTTGAAGCGGACGAACGCTGCGGCGCCTTCAGCCAGGTGCTTTTCCCAAGCGTCGGCCGAGCTGATCGACGGCAGACGCCCGCGCTCCCGCTTGAACTCGACGGCGCGCTTGGCGATCACCTTCGCCTCCTCGGGCGTCAGGCTGGTGCGCTTGGCGGCGATCGCCGCGGCGACCTGCTTCAAGCTTTCCTCGCTCATCGTCTTGGCGAGGATCGCATAGGCCTCCCCGAACGGATTGATCCGGTCGATCAGGTCGATGTCCAACTCGCGCACGTCCATCGCGAACTTGCGCACGCCATCGACAAAGGCGGTATTCGCGCTCTCCTCGCCGAGCGAGCTGCCCGCCGCGACTTCCTTCGCCTTCTGGGTCAGATTCAACGCCGCCACAGCATGCTGCCGCACGGCCTCCTGATCCTCGGCGTCGAGATGCGGGAACTTGTCCTTGATGATCTTACCCATGCGCACCTGGGTCAGTTCCTCAGGGACAAGTTCCTCGTCGAAGAGGCCGCGCTCGATCGTCGTCTTATCCTGCACGAAGGCCGCGATCACCTCGTTCAGGTCTTCTTGGCAGATCCGCGTCGCTTCCTCGCTCTTGGGCGTAGCCAGGCCCTTGATCTCGATCTGGAACTTGCCGGATTCCTCGTTGAAGCCGACGTTGCACTTATTCGGATCGTAGCCGCCCTCGCCATAGTCAAAGCCCGGCGTCGGCTCGTTTTGCGGATTCTTCGGCTTGAACTCGAAGCGAGGGGCCAACACCTGCTCCATTAGCAGGCTCGCCGCGATCGCTTTCAGTGTGTCGTTCACCGCTTCGGTCACGATGTCGTCGGCGGCGGCAGGCTCGGCAATCAGGTTTGAGAAGCGGGCGCGCGTCTTGCCCGGGGCATCACGGGTGGCACGACCGATGATCTGCACGATCTCGGTCAGGCTGGAGCGGTAGCCAACCGTCAGCGCATGTTCGCACCAGATCCAGTCGAACCCTTCCTTCGCCATGCCCAGCGCGATGATGATGTCGACGTGATCGCGGTTGTTCTTCTGCGTAGGGTCTTTCAGCGCGGCGGACACGCGATCCCGCTTGGCTGGATCGTCATCGACCAGATCGGCAATACGTAGGATCTGGCCTTCCGGCGTCTTGACCAGTTGGAATCCGGTGGCCGGATCGGTCCCTTGCCAGGCGCCCAGCTCCTCGATGATGTGCTCCACCTCCTTGATCTTGTCCTTCGTGCTCTCGCGCGAATTGACGTTCGGGATGTGGATGATCGTCTTCTCGGCGGGGTTCAGAACCTTCAGAATATCGTCGGCGTAGGAATCCGAATAGAAGAAATAGCCGATGTCGAGCTGCTTCAGATATTGATAGCCGTTGAGCTGCTCATAATAGGTGTAGGTGACGCTCTCGAACTTGCCTTCGTCCTGCGGCGCCAGCACCGCCTCGGCGTCGCCCCGGAAGTAGGATCCTGTCATTGCGACGATATGCACGCGGTCGCGGGTGATAAAATCGCCCAGATGGATGCCGAGCTTGTTATCGGGATTAGCCGAGACGTGGTGGAACTCGTCTACCGCGATCAGCCGATCATCGAAAGCTCCGACCCCGAACCTGTCGACGGCAAAGCGGAATGTCGCATGGGTGCAGACCAGTACCTTGTCGTCGGTTTCAAGGAACGCGCCGAGCGAATTGACTTTGCCGCCATTGTCATTTCCGGGCGCGTCGCAGAGATTCCATTTCGGCTCGACGTGCCAGTCCGCCCAGAAGCCGTGCTTGCTCAGCGGCTCATCATGAAAGCTTGAGCCGATGGACTTTTCCGGCACGACGATGATGGCCTGTTTGACGTCCTGGTTAGTGAGCTTGTCGAGCGCGATGAACATCAGTGCGCGGCTCTTACCCGAGGCCGGCGGCGACTTGATCAGCAGATATTGCTCCCCCCGCTTTTCAAAGGCGCGCTCCTGCATCGGCCGCATGCCGAACTCATTGGCCTTGGTCGAGCTGCCGTTGCTGGCATAGGAAACCGAAACGGACGGGACTGATTTTGGCTTGTTGTCGATCATTGCTTGCTCGCCTGTTTGTGGCCGGTGCGGTCTTTCAGGATGGCCTTGCCAAACCAGTCGGGCACGTCATTGACCTTTGACTCAAATATGTTTTCCGGCACCGCTTGCCAGAACGCGACGATCCCATCTGAAAATGCCTGAAACTGCTTGTCACTCACCTTTAGATGCGTGTGATCGCGATACTCCACGCTTGAGAATGCAGCGCCGTGAAACGGGTCATCGAGATATTCAGGATACTTTTGCTTAAGATCCTCAAGTGACTTTCCCTTGCCGTGCTTATAGACGTTAACTACAAGACGGCAGGCATCGAGCATTTTGAAGTAGTTTGCGCCACCGATCGGCCAACCAATGCTTTCCAACAATTCGGCGATCTGCACGAAATCAGCCGACCACACTTTCTGCGCAGCGGCGTCACCTCGGTGCCAATGCTGAATTTCTCGAACTAGCCAATCGCGCAATTGCTTGTCCCATTCATGGAACATGCCCGCGACGACGCTCAAGCGCGTTTGGTCTCGCATGTCGCTGAGGAGGGCATAGAACTCGATGCCGGCATCGTTGGCAGCTTCGTAGAAGTCGCCGGGGTCATGCCGATCAGGATCAAAACGTCCGCTGCTCCGCTGAAGCCATTCTTCGGCAGCCTTGTCGGCTTCGGCCTCGATGTCTTCAAACTGCGAGAGCAAGCGCTTTCTCGCCTGTTCGACATAGAAGAGATGGCCGGCAATCAGAGACTGTCGAAATGGACCCCACATCTGGAACAACACATAGTCGCTCATGATGTTGCCGCCATACGCGTTCTGGTTGCTTTGCTCGATCCTGTCGTCATTTTGATGTAAAGGTCGAACAACTTTTCGAGTCGTTCAGTGTCGTTCTTGAACCGACGGCCGATATAGATGCGCTCGAGTACCTCGTCGTTACGGTCGTGAGCTGCACGGAGGTCGTCGGGCATGGTCGCTGGATCATAAAGCTCGGCGATCGTCGCTGGGAAATGTGCCTCTCGGGCCAGGAGGATATTTTCGGCGCAGCGAGTGAGATCAACTTTGTTCTTATCAGTCAATATCGGTAGCGGAAACGTATTCCAGCCGAGATTGCTAGCGTAGCGCAGTCGCGTTTCCAGCTTTCCACATATCGTCGAGACCCACGTCAAATGGAGCTTTGAACTCAGCACCGACAGATCGACTAGCGTGGGATCGTAAATTGCGTGACCGAGATGTGTTATTATAGCGTCACTTCCCAGATACCCAACTGGCAAGTACTCCCTGCGCTCCGATGATACCTGCGGTACAAGTATTTGGCAGTTCTTTGCTTCGTGCCGATACCTGAATTGGTGAGGTCGAGAAATTAATGTCTTGGCGACATCGCCACCAGTCTCGCGATAGGAGCGCACGGATGCAATGCGAGGAGCCACGGCAGGATGCGAGGCCGCGAAGTCGAGTTCGTCGTCGTTAAACCAAAGGCAAAACCGCAAAATGCCATCAATGAACTCCGACGTGCCCAAGACAGACCGAATATTGCCGCTGATTTCTTGGAAGCTGCCTCTAAGTGCTTGGGCCTCGCGGCTATCAAGAAAAAGGTGGCCGCCGTCGTATGCAGCGTTGCCAGTGATCATCTTGGAGAGTCCAGAAATCGGCTTCGTTTCCGACTGCACGATCCGATCCGGTCCCTCGACGAGATAGGGACTGATATTGGACACTTCGCGCCGCGTAGTTCCGTTGTAGATGTATTTGGGACCCGGCTTACGTACTCTCAGACCCAAAATTGTGCAGGAAACGCCGGCGTTGTTCGCCGCGTTGTTCGCCCATTTGAATGGTGCGTATGCAAATTCCAGCTCGCAATTGGCCCGGAAAACCTCTGGCCAGAGCACGGGGACATGGGTGCCTTGATTGATCGAATTAGTAGTAACCAATGCAGCCTTGTCAAAAGAATCTATGAATCTGCAGGCTTTAACAAAGAACCCGCATACGTAGTCTAAGTTTTTATGCTGCCCTTCGAAAAAAATGGCCGCGAGGTCGCTTTTCTGTTCAGCACTTTGTTTCTTTCCGCCGATGTACGGCGGATTTCCGCAAATGTAAGTCTCGCCGCCCTCATTCTCGAAATCGATCTGCGCCTGATTGAGCGGCGTATGAAATAGGTCGTCGGCGTGGTGCCTCACGCCCGTTCCTGTCGGCGGGCAGATGCTCAGCCAATCGAGCCGCAGGGCGTTGCCGCAGGTGATCCAGTTCTGCGCATCAAGCGGCAGGAAATCTCGCAGGGCCTCTTTCTGGCCGCGATAGAGCACATCGCACTGGTATTCGGCGATAATGAGCGCCAAGCGCGCGATCTCGGCCGGAAAATCGCGCAGTTCGATCCCGCGAAAATTGGTCAGCGGAATTTCTGTGCGCCGATCGGCCTCATCGCGGCGGCGACTAATCTCCGCCTCGATAGCCCGCATCTCCTTGTAGGCGATGACAAGGAAATTGCCCGAACCGCAGGCCGGATCGAACACGCGGATCTTAGACATGCGCTTGCGCAGGTTGAGCAACATGCGCCCATTCTCGCCAGCTTCATCCAGCTTCTCACGGAGATCATCCAGAAAGAGCGGGTTCAGCACCTTCAGAATATTCGGAACGCTGGTGTAGTGCATGCCGAGCGTGCCGCGCTCGTCATCATCGGCCACCGCCTGGATCATCGACCCGAAGATGTCCGGGTTGATCTTCTTCCAATCAAGGCTGCCGATGTGCAGCAGGTAAGATCGCGCGATGCGGCTGAAGCGCGGCACATCGGTGCTGCCGGAAAACAGTCCGCCGTTCACATAGGGAAAGCCCTCGGCCCAGCGCGGAACGCCGGCGGCGGCGCGCTCCTCCGTCTTGGTGTTCATCGCTCGAAATAGCGTGCTGATCACCTCATGCGTGTTGGCCGAATCCTTCGCGCTCATCGTCTCAACGGCCGACGTGAAGGCGCGAGTGCCGTTGAATATCTCGGTGTCCTCCGCGAAGAAGCAGAAGATCAGCCGCGCCATGAAGTGGTTCATGTCGTGTCGGCGCTGCGCGGTGCCCCACTCTGGATTGTCCTTCAGCAACTCGACGTAGAGCCGGTTAAGACGGCTCGTTGCGCGAATGTCGAAAGAGCTTTCGCGGACCTGCTTGACCGTGGTGATCCCCGCCAGCGGAAGGAAGAAGCCGAAGTGGTTCGGGAAATCGGCATAGGTGCAGGAGATCGGCGCGTCGTCGGTCGTGAGATCTTCGGCCTCGAACAGATCGCCATCCGTGGTGAGCACAAAGCGCGCCTTTGCCCGCACCGTCGCCGGGCTGGCCTTCAACGCCGCGAGCGTCCGCGTGACCTCGCCGGGTTTGCAAACGGCGATGTGGATGTTGTTCGTCTGAAGCACGCCGCCCAGATCGGACTTGTTGGACTCGCCCTTGC
>SCRB01000151.1 GCA_004299545.1 Rhizobiaceae bacterium | reverse complement strand
GGCTGCCCGGAGTCGGCCGAAGCGGCACCCTTCCAGCGGGCCTGGAGCATGGACGTGAGACTGGAGAGGTCGACTTTGGCGAATGCTGAGGACGCTGCCGGCGCGGATTGGGCGGCGCTTGCAGTGGCCGGAACGCGGCAGGCGGCGCGGATGCCTTCGCCCAGCTCGATCACGGCGCTGTCGCCGGCAATTTCGACGACGCGGCCGGAGACCTGATCGCCGGGTTGGTGCTCGGCGATGTACTCGTCGATGCTGGTGGGGACAGCCTGCTTGATGCTCAGCTTCATCTGGCGCTTTTCGGAATCGACAGCGAGAACGATTGCTTTGACCACCTGGCCGGGGCGGAGGACGTCGCGGGGATGGTTGATGCGGCGGTCGGCGACGATCTCGCTGACGTGAACCATCCCTTCGATGCCCTCGGCGACTTCGACGAACGCGCCGAAATTCATGATCTTCGTGACCGTGCCCTGAACCTGCGACCCGACAGGGAATTGGCGCGGCACTTCGAGCCATGGATCGGCGAGGGTCTGCTTGAGGCCGAGGGCGATGCGGCCGGCTTCCGACTGCGTGGGCAGCTTGATGGAGAGAATAACGGCATCGACGCGGTCGCCAGGCTTGAGCAGGTCGGAGGGGTGACGGACTTTTTTAGCCCAGGACATTTCCGAGATGTGGATCATGCCTTCGACGCCGGGTTCGAGCTCGACAAAAGCCCCGAAATCGGTAACGCGGGTAACGGCGCCGCTGACGCGCTGGCCCTGGCTGTAGCGCTCGGGGACGGCCTGCCACGGCTCGGGCTGAAGCTGCTTGAGGCCGAGCGAGATTTTGCCGTTGGCGGCATCGATTTTGAGGATGCGCACCTGGATCTGCTGGCCAACGGAGACGACGTCCTCAGGTTTCGCGACGCGGGTGTGCGCCATATCGCTGACATGAAGAAGGCCCTCAAGACCACGGAATTCGCCACCGCCGATATCGACGAATGCGCCGTAGGGCATGAGGCTGCGAACCGTGCCGGTGACGGTTGCGCCTTCTTCGAGGGCAGAGCGGCGGGCTTCGAGTTCGCTGCGCGCCTGCTCTTCGAGGACCACGCGGCGATCAACGACCACATTTTCATCGGCGACGTCGAGTTTGGTGATACGGCAGGTGATTTGCTGGCCGATGAGCGCTTCGACTTCGGCGGCGTCGCGCGCGCCGCTGCGGCTGGCGGGCATGAAGGCGCGAACGCCGACATCGACGCTGAGGCCGCCTTTAACCGCCGCGGTGACCGTGCCGGCGACGGCGAGCTTCTGGGCGAAGGCGGCTTCCAGCGCGGACCAGTCGCGTGGCAGGGCTACGCGGAAACGCGAGAGTTCGTAATAGCCCTCTTGGTTGCGGCCGGTGATGGAGACGGAGACGGTATCGCCGGGCTTGACGGCTTCGGCGTTGTTGGGGAACGCGGAACGGGGCAGGACTCCTTCGATCTTGTAGCCGATGTCGAGAAACACTTGCTCGGGAGCGATGGAAACGACGGTACCC
>SCRB01000150.1 GCA_004299545.1 Rhizobiaceae bacterium | reverse complement strand
GAAACTCTGCTCGGCGCCGCGATGGACGCCGCCAACGCCACCTGTCGCGAAGAGCTTGATCCCCGAAAGCGCCGCAATCCGCATGGTCGCTGAAACGGTGGTGCCTGCCGAACGCTTTGTGACCAGCACCGTCGCGAGATCGCGCGAGGAGGCCTTCACCACCGACGGATCGTTACCGAGCCGCTCAAGAAGATCCGCGCCAAGCCCGGCATGAACCGCGCCGTCGATCACCGCGATCGTCGCCGGCACAGCTTTGTTCTGCCGCACGGTCGCCTCGACGCCGCGCGCCACATCGAGATTCTGCGGATAGGGCATGCCGTGCGAGATGATCGTCGACTCGAGCGCTACGACGGGACGGCCGCCGGCGATCGCATCCGCGACCTCCTCCGAAAGCTGTGGCTGGAACAGATCCGTCATTCGTTACTCCCTGATGGAAAGCGCTTGCGCACGCGCGGAAAAAAGCCGCGACAATGGGCTGTCGGGATGCGACATAAGGCGGCCTGCCGTCAACGCGCGCGCCTTTTCGCGATCGCCGGAGCGGATCGCCGCCTCAATCAGGGTCAGGTTGATTACGTCGCGCTGGACATGGCTACCGCCGAAGCGCGAGGCGATTGCAGAGATGGACTCCAGCAGCCGCACCGCTTGCGCATAATCGCCGCGCCCGAAGGCGTATAGCCCCTTGGCAAAGGGATGACCGATACGCGTGAAACCGGCATTGTCATCGTTCCCCCGCAGCGCTTCTTCTTGCGCATCGAGAAGGCTACGGGCCGCATCCCATTTTCCAGCGCCGATGAAGGCCATCATCGCATGTACGTCGTTGAAAGCGTAATTGCCGGCCGTCGCGAAAGGTAGCCAGTTCTGGGCGAGCGGCCCCCACCGATCACCCACATCGACGCAGCCGAGGAAAAGCCGCCACAAGATTGCAGACGCATCGACCATGTTGAGCGCCAATTTCGAGCGTGAGCCATAGATCGGCCCATCGTAAAGCGCCAGAACCGCGTCCACTTCGCTGAGATCATAATGAAAAATCGACAAATGCCACCAATTATGGACCTGCAGGAAATTGTCGCGCGACCACGCGTCGGGATTGGCGCGCATCCATTGGATGCCCTCCTTCTGACGCGACTGCATCTCCATGACATGCGCAACGGCATGCTGCGCCCAGCCATTACGTGGTTCGAGAGCAACTGCCTGCCGTCCGGCCGCTTCAGCCGCAGCATAATCGCCGTTTTCCTCCAGTCCGAAAGCGTGCATGCCGAGGGTGGAGTGATAGCCCGGCATGGATTTGTCCCAGGCGGGTAGCGCGGCGGCGATGCGGTCGCGCAGCGAGGCGGTATTGCCGGTGAAATAATCGACCTGATGCCCCGCCTGCAAGGCGAGCGTGTCGAGCGGATGCTCCTTCGAGATGGCACGGAGAATGGCGCCGGCCCTGTTCCAATTGCCGGAGGCAAGCTCACCGAGCGCTTCAACATGTGCCGTCTCGCGCGGCGTCACGGAAAACACCTTTGCGGCGGCATGGATATCCCGCGCGACCTTGGCCGCCCTGGGCTCGGTGCTCAGCGCATAGAGATAGCCCTTCAGCACATGCGCCATGACGAAACCCGGCGCCGCCGCGATCGCCGCATCGGCTGAAGCGAGCGGATCGCCGCCGAAACGCTGGAACCCGCCCACCGCTCGTTCATAAGCGTCCAGACTTGCCGCCGTGGCGCCGCCCAAGGGCAATCCGAGGCTATCGTGAATGGTCAAGCGAAACTCCTGCAACTTTATCCCGGCTGGGCAATATACCTATTCGACCGCCAAAGGGAGTCACGGCATGGCGGCGCGGTTGAAGAAGCGCCGCGATGATTTACATTGCCGACGGTAGCTGGAGCTGCCCAACCCGAGGAGAAGAAAATGGCGCATGTGACCTACCATATCGTCGAGCATGACGGCGGTTGGGCCTATAAGCTTGGGAACGTCTTTTCCGAAACCTTCAGGACGCGCGACGCGGCGATCCAGGCCGCCAGGAACGCCGCGATGGAGCA
>SCRB01000149.1 GCA_004299545.1 Rhizobiaceae bacterium | reverse complement strand
CTCGCCACCGGTGTGTTCTTTCTGGTGGACGGCGCCTGGCCGATCCTCGCCTTCTGCGCCGCCAATGTCGTCGGTGTTTACGTCGCCTTCCGCCTCAATTATCGCGCCGCCCGCGTCCATGAGGAGGTGGCGTTGTCGCGCACCTGCCTCGATATCCGCAAGGTCGCGGCTTCGGGCCGGGCGGAAGAACATCGCTTCAATCCGTTCTGGGCGCACTTCGCGATCAGCCGGCATCAGGAGATCGGCATAACACGCATGACCGTCGAAACGCGCAGCGAGAGCGTGCTGATCGGCTCTTTCCTCAATCCCGACGACCGGGAAAGCTTCGCCGTCGCCTTTTCCCGCGCGCTCGCCACCGCCAAGAGCCGCTGATTCCGTCTTTGGAACAACCGTGCCGGGAGTTGTCAGGAAACGGGTGGGAAATTTCCCATCCCGACGCGATATTGCGGTTACTCAAGCAATTCCAGCAACAGCGTAAAGCGGTTTGCATCCGGAATTGCGCAAAAACACACAGATAGGGCATTTCCGTCATCCTCGGAAAACGGAAACGCTCTGCAACACAACCGCAATGGAGGCGGACATGAACGCACAGGCCGCAATCCTTGAAAAGGACATCACGCCCAGCGGTGACGATTATGAGATCGTGCGCCGTTGTATCGAAAAAATCAGCCTCGATTATCGCAACCAGCCGTCCCTGGAGATGCTGGCCGATGCGGTGGGCGATACGCCGATGGGCTTGCAGAAGCTCTTCACGCGCTGGGCGGGACTGAGCCCCAAGGGCTTCCTGCAGGCTGTTACGCTCGACCATGCCCGCCGCCTGCTCGACGAGGGCGCACCGCTGCTCGACGCCGCCTATGAAGTGGGCATGTCGGGTCCTGGCCGGCTGCACGATCTCTTCGTGACGCATGAGGCCATGTCGCCCGGCAGTTACAAGACGCGCGGAGCGGGATTGACGATCCGCTACGGCTATCATGTGTCGCCCTTCGGCATCGCGCTCGTAATGGTGACGGAACGGGGCCTTGCCGGTCTCGCCTTCGCCGACCTGGGCAGGGAGCGCGAGACCTTTGCTGACATGTCGGGCCGTTGGCCCAATGCCACCTATATCGAGGATCTCGCCGCGACGACGCCTTATGCGGGCCGCATTTTCGATCCGGCGCGCTGGCGCTCGGACCAGCCTCTGCGGGTTGTCCTGATCGGCACGGATTTCCAGGTGAGCGTCTGGGAGGCGTTGCTCCGCATCCCCATGGGGAAAGCCTGCGCCTATTCCGAGATTTCCCGGAAGATAGGCGCCCCAAAAGCGTCCCGCGCGGTCGGCGCGGCGATCGGGGCCAATCCGCTCTCCTTTGTCGTGCCGTGCCATCGGGCGGTCGGTAAATCCGGGGCTCTGACCGGTTATCATTGGGGGCTGACCCGCAAGCGCGCCATTCTCGGCTGGGAAGCTGGCCAGGTGGGGCATTGAATACCGCCACGTCCTGAAGGCTGGACATGAGCGAGGCGGCGTGTGATTCCCTTTGGAGAGGGGATCGCGAATGGCGCTCGAAACCTACGCCGCCTATCTCGTGGCCTGCATCGTCATCGTCATGGTGCCGGGTCCCACGGTCACGCTCGTCGTGGCCTCATCACTCCGCCATGGCCTGCGTGCCGGCCTCCTCAACGTCTTTGGAACGATCGTTGGTGTGGCGTTCGTCTTCGCGATCGTCGGTATCGGCCTCGCCTCGGCCATAGCGGCGGCCGGCCACTGGTTCGAATGGATACGGTTCGCCGGTGCGCTCTATCTCGTCTGGATCGGTGTCCAGATGATCCGTTCCGGCGGCAAGGGCGAGGGGTCGGCGCTGCGGGAACCGCGCGGCGGCTTCTTCCTCCAGGGCCTTCTGGTGGCGATTTCCAATCCCAAGACGCTGTTCTTCTTCGGTGCCTTCATCCCGCAATTCATCGACCCGGCTAGTAATCACCTGCTTCAGATCGTCATCATGGGGCTGACGGCGATGACGTTCGGCGCGCTGTCGGACAGCTTCTACGCCCTGCTTGCCGCAAAGGCTGGCCGCGCGCTTTCCGCAAAACGATTTCGCCTCTTGTCGCGAATCGGCGGCTGCTTTCTCATCGCCGGCGGGCTGTGGCTCGCGTTCTCCAAGGCGCGGTGAAGTGTTCGGCGTCTGCTGTAGATTGAAAATATTTCCAAAATGTAATGAACATTAAGTATATGTAATGTTTGCGTTCATCCATGGTTCATCGCAGAACAATAAATATCTCCGCGTTGAATTGAAAGGAGAGAAAAATGAAACGTCTCATTCTTATCACAACTGCTCTTTCATTTCTTGCGGCTCCCATGGCTTATGCCCAGCCTAATAATTGGCAGGGCAACCATCATCGCAATGAACGCCATGTCATCGTCAAGAAGAAGATCGTCACGAAAAAGCGCTGGCAACGCGGTGCCAGGCTTCCTCATGGCCAGCATTATGTCGCGGTGAACGATTATCAGCGCTACCATCTGCGCCGCCCTCCGCGTGGCCAGCACTGGGTGCGTGTCGACAACCAGTATCTGCTCGTCGGCATCACGTCCGGTATCATCGCCGCGCTCGCTGCGGCGCACTGACCTGCAGCTCGGTCCGACATTCCTTCTGGGGCTGGCGCTCGCGCGCCGGCCTTTTTCTACCAGCAAGTCAAACAGAACCGGGCTCCGCTACGCCGTCAGGTCGCGCCGCGCGTTCCTGTATTCCTTGACAACGATGTCGGTGAGTTCCTGGATCGACGTCTCGGCCGTCGGCTTGTCGAAGGTGATCCTGCCACCCTCGATCAGGTTGACGCGGTCGCAGACGTCGAAGATCTGCGCGTAATTGTGGGCGATGATGATGACGCCGACCTCGCCTTCCTGCTTCAGGCGCTGGATCACGTCGAGGATGAGGGCGGATTCCTTG
>SCRB01000148.1 GCA_004299545.1 Rhizobiaceae bacterium | reverse complement strand
CTCTCCAGACACGGGCGCTGTTGGGCGCCTTGCCGCTCGTTGGAGATTGACGGCTGCCGGCCCGAGGCAACTCCCTGCAAAGCCATCGGCCCACCCGATGCTTTGATCTGATTTGATCAAGGAACAGGCGGCATCCGGCGGGCTTCGATGATAGTGAAAACATCATCTGGCGGAGCAATGGGCATGCCCAGGCGTATCACGGTCTATGACTTGCAAAGCGGGAAGGGCAGCCGGAAATGGCTGCAGCTTCACGTCGATACGGCGGCGGAGGCCGCTGCCGCTTTTGCGGCGGACATTCCCATCCTGTCCTGCGAGCCCGATCACAATCTCGAAGGCATCCGCGCGGCCGCCCCCTATGCCTTCCTGTCCGTCGGCATGCCGCACGGCGCGGTCGCGACGCCCGGCGAAGCCGTCAGGCTGGGTTTCGACATGATGCGGCGCGGCGCCGACGCGGTCTATTGCTCGCACTCGCCGCGTTTCATCGAAGCGATGGCGATGGAGGGTATACCCGTGACGGGCCATGTCGGGCTGGTGCCGAACCGTGCGACCTGGACGAATTTCAGGGCTGTCGGGAAGACGCCGGAGGAAGCGGCGAAGGTGCTGCGATCGGTCAGGGACATAGAGAACGCCGGCGCCGCTTGCGTCGAGGTCGAGGTCGTGCCGGTGCGCCTTGCCGACTATATCACCCGCAAGACGCCCATGATCACGATGGGCATGGGATGCGGCACCGCCTGCGACACGCAGTATCTCTTTTCGTCCGATGTGCTGGGCACCAATACGGGCCATTACCCCCGTCATTCCAGGAAATATGCGGACTTTGCCGCGCTCGAAGCCGGATTGCAGGAAAAGCGCGTCACCGCGTTCCGGGCTTTCGCAGAGGATGTCGCAAGCGGAGCCTATCCGCAGGCAGGCCACCAGGTCGACATGGAGGATGCCGCGTTCGAGCGGTTCCTGGCCCTTGCAAAGGCGATGTAACGGAGGTCATCATGGACGATCTCGCCTATGGCACGCGCAACAAGCGTGGCGACTGGGCCCCGAACGAACCGGCGACGCCGGCCCCGCTGTTCGTCTTCCCGCCACAGCCTTTGGAGCTGTTGAAATGGCTGCCGCATTATTTCTTCCCCTACAACGCCCTGTTCGCCGCCTCGGCCGTCGCCTGGTGGTATTGGGTGCTGCCCGGCACCGAGGTGATGAAGACACTCGCATGGGGCTGGATCCTCCGGCTGTTCGTCGCCAACTGCGTGGCGCTCTTCCTGTTTTTCGGCGTCTTCGAACTGAGGCTCTATATCCTGCGCGGGCAGGGCAACCGCTTCAAATACAACGCCAGATGGCCGTCCGAGCAGAAGAGCGCGGCCTTCTTCTTCCAAAGCCAGAACATCGACAGCCTGCTGCGGACCTTTGGAACCGGCATGCCGATCTGGACGGCGATCGAAGTGGCGATCCTCTATGCCTACGCCAACGGCTACGTGCCGTGGCTCACCTTCGCCGGGCACCCGTGGTATCTCTTCGGGCTGGCGCTCGTCGTGCCTCTGATCCATGAGACGCATTTCTTTCTTCTGCACCGGGCGCTGCATTGGGGGCCGCTTTATAAATGGGTGCATGCCGTCCACCACAATTCGGTGAACCCGTCGCCCTTCTCGTCGCTGTCGATGCACCCGGTAGAGCAGTTCGGCTATCTCGGCGTGGCGTTCTGGCACCTGATTATCCCCTCGAACCCGATCCTCGCGCTCTATCAGCTTCATTTCGCCGGCTTCGGGGCGATCCCCGGCCATATCGGCTTCGACAGGATCGAAGTCGGCGGGAACGCGGCGATCGACAGCCATGCCTACGCCCATTACTTGCACCACAAATATTTCGAGGTGAACTATGCCGACGGCCTCGTCCCCTTCGACAAGTGGCTGGGCACTTTCCACGACGGCTCGCCGAAGGGCGAGGCACGCATGCGGGCGCGCTACGAGAAGAAGAAGGCGCGCGTCAACGCGGCGGCGAACCGGGAGGGCAGGTGATGGCGAACTGGGTGGAAGCATGCGCCCTTGAGGCGATCGAGCAGGAAGGGGTCGTTCGCTTCGACCATGACGGCCGGACCTACGCCATCTACCGCTCGCCGCAGGATGAGGTGTTCTGCACCGACGGGCTGTGCACGCATGAAAAGGTCCATCTCGCCGACGGTCTGGTGATGGACTACGAGATCGAGTGCCCCAAACATGGCGGCGTCTTCGACTATCGTTCCGGCGAAGCCCTCAGGCTGCCGCCCTGCGTCAACCTGAAATGCTATCCCGCCAGGATCGTGGACGGGAAGGTGGCGATCGAACTTGGAACAATTCCAGCAAAAGTGTGAAGCGGTGTTGCGTCCGGAATTGCGTAACCGGCCTGATCAGTTTTGATCAACCAAATCCTTGAGCGCCATCCGCCATGCAATAGGTTCAGCCGGCGCACAGCCGGGCAGCCACCGTGGTGGCCCGGGCAGGATGCGCCCGGAGGAGAAAAGATGAGGAAATTGCTTGCCGCCGCCATCGGCGTTTGCGGGTTGCTGCTCGCCCAAACGGCCAGCTACGCTACCGAACGCCTGGTCTTCATCGGGCACTGGCCCGTATCCGATCCGTTTTTCAACGTGATCCGCAATTCGGCACAACTCGCGGCCGACCAGATGAAGGTCAAGGTCGAATTCCAGAATCCGCCGAGCGGCGACCTGTCCCAGATGGCCCGCATCATCCAGCAGGCGGCGGCGTCGAAGCCCGACGGCATCATATCGACCATCCCCGACATGAGCGTCGTCGGCGATCCGCTGAAGAACGCGGTCGCATCGGGCATCCCCGTCGTCATCGTCAACTCCGGATCGCCGGAACTCGCCAAGGAGATCGGCGCCCTAATCTATATCGGCCAGGCCGAATACGACGCCGGCAAGGCTGCCGGCGAAAAGGCGAAGGCCGCGGGCGTCAAGAGCTTCGTTTGCGTCAATCACTTCTACCAGCAGACGGTTTCCCACGAACGCTGCAAGGGCTTTGCGGACGCGCTCGGCGTGCCGGTCGGCGACCAGGAGATCGATTCCGGCACCGATCCGAACACGATCGTCACCCGGACCGCGGCGTTCCTGAAGGCGCACCCGAAGACAGAGGCGATCCTGACGCTCGGGCCGACCGGGGCGGATCCGCTCATCGGCTGGGTCAGGGACCAGGGAGCCGCCGGCAAATATTTCTTCGCGACGTTCGATCTGAGCAAGGACATCGTCGATGCGCTGAAGGACGGGACCGTCAAGGTCGCCGTCGATCAGCAGCCCTTCATCCAGGGCTATGGCGCCGTCGAGGTCCTGACGAATTACCTGCGCTATGGCGTCCTCCAGGCCAACGACATCCATTCGGGGCCGGGCCTGATCACCAAGGAAAACCTTCCGCAGGTGCTGGCTCTCGCGGGCAAGTATCGCTGAACAGGGCTGGGGCAAGGGCGCCATGAAACCGCGCCCTTGCCTTCCGCTACCCACTTTCAGAGGTTCTCGGCATTGATGGTGAGGAACCGGATCGGTTCGTCGTCGACCTCGAATTCGATAAGCCCGAGTTGCCTCAAAATGATGTCGATGGCGCGCCGGGCCTGGATCTCGGGGGCCTGGTCGAGGACGATGTCCATCAGGCCGGATTTCAGCCACTCCCTCGATCGCTCGGTCAGTTCATGCCCGACCCACATGATCGATCCACCGCGCTGCGACCGATCGAGAACGGCCGCTATGCCGGAATTGGCGCCGCCGGCATTGTAGATTCCGATGATGTCCGGATGAGCGCGTAATGCCTGTTCGAACAATTCGGCGGAGCGCAGGCGGTCGTCCAGGCCGAACATCACCTGGGCAAAGACGTGCATGGGATTGGCGTGTTCCAGCAGGT
>SCRB01000147.1 GCA_004299545.1 Rhizobiaceae bacterium | reverse complement strand
ATCTACTATTGCTGGAACAATAGCCTCTCGATCGTCCAGCAGAGCGTGATCATGAAGCGTCAGGGGATGGAGATCGCGCTTTGGGACAATCTCCGAGGGCTTTTCAAGCGCAAGCGACCTAAGCCTGCGGAATAGCGAAACGCTATCGTCAATTGAAGAACCCGCCCCAAAGGCGGGTTCTTCGTTTTCGCCGCCTATTTCAGCATGCCGGCAACGTATTGCGCGATTGCAAGCGACGCCGTCAGCCCCGGGCTTTCAATGCCGAAGAGGTTGACGAGGCCGGGGACACCATGGATTTCCGCTCCCTCGATGACGAAATCCGTCATGGCCTGCCCGTCACGGTAAGGTTTGGGACGGATGCCGCTATAGGCCGGCTCCAATGCGCCGTCGCGAAGCCCCGGCCAGTATTTGCGGATCTCGCCATCGAAACGCGCGGCGCGGTTCGGGTCGACCGTATAGTCGATGCGTTCGACCCACTCGACGTCGGGTCCGAAGCGCATGGTGCCGGCAAGGTCGCGCGTCAGATGAACGCCGAGGCCGCCAGGTTCCGGCACCGGATAGATCAGGCGAGAAAATGGCGCCATGCCACTCACAGAGAAATAATTGCCCTTGGCGTAGCGGATTTCCGGAATAAAACGACGATCGAGCCCGTCGATGCAGGCGGCGAGCGCACCTGCCCATAGTCCCGCCGAATTGACGAAATGGCGCGCCAGAAGCTGGAAGCGCTCACCGCTTTGACGGTCGACGGTTTCGATCCTGAAACCGTCTTTTCCGGGATGCACCGAGACAATCTCGGTATTGAGCGCGATTCCCCCTCCGCTCCCCTCGATTTCTGCTTGCAGTGCGAGCATGTAGGCATGGCTGTCGATGATGCCGGTCGAAGGCGAATGAAGAGCGGCGACGCAAGCGAGCGCCGGTTCGAGCGCCTTGGCCTGACCGGCCGACAGAAGCGACAGATCGCTCACGCCACAGGCGGAGGCGCGATCAGCGATGGATTGCAAGACGGCTTCCTGTTCCGGGCCGGTGGCGACGATCAGTTTGCCGCACTTTTGGTACTGGATACCGCGCGCTGTTGCGAAAGCGTAGAGCTGTTCCTTTCCTCGAACGCAGAACCCGGCCTTCAGCGAGCCCGGCGGATAATAGAGTCCCGCATGGATGACTTCCGAATTGCGTGCGCTCGTTTCGGTTCCGACCGCCGTAGCCTTTTCGATCACCAGCGTTTCGAGGCCGCGCAGCGACAATTCCCTGCCGATCGCCAGGCCGACAGCGCCGGCGCCGGTGACAACGCAATCGACACGATCCATTCGCCTCTCCGAGTGAAAGAATCCGCCATCGAATGACGGCGGTTTTCGATGAAAAGCAAGCCGATAAAAAGGGCGATGTTCCTCTCTCGCCACCAATCGTCTATGGAAGCCGCAGATTGGCGGCAGGTGATGCAATGAGCGAAAGCAGACCGGACTCTCCCCACGGCAAAATCTTTGCCCGTCCCTGGATTTTCATCCGCGGCGTCCCGTCGATGCAATTCCTGCCGCCCGAGGGGCCGGCCGAAATAGCTTTCGCCGGCCGCTCCAATGTCGGGAAATCGTCGCTGATCAACGCGCTTGTCGGCGCGAGGAGCCTAGCGCGCACCTCCAACACACCGGGGAGGACGCAGGAACTGAATTATTTCGTTCCTGAAGGCTATACCGGTGCGGGCGAGGATCTGCCGCCTTTCGCTCTCGTCGACATGCCGGGGTACGGCTTCGCCAACGCGCCGAAAGATCTGGTCGATCGCTGGACGAAGCTCATCTTCGACTATCTGAGGGGCCGCGTGACGCTGAAACGCGTCTACCTCCTGATCGACGCCCGGCATGGGCTGAAGCCGATCGACGCGGAAGTGATGGATCTTCTCGACAAGGCGGCGGTGTCCTACCAGATCGTCCTGACGAAGTCCGACAAGATAAAGCCTGCCGGAGTGGCGCATCTGGCGGAAGAAACGCTGGCCACCATCCGCAAGCGCGCCGCCGCCTATCCTTCGATCATCGCCACGTCTTCGGAAAAAGGGACCGGAATCGAGGAATTGCGTACCGCCGTTCTCGCGGCATCCGACGGAACCTGATTATTCCGTGGCGGCTTCGCGTGCTTCCAGTTCCCAAAGTTTTACCGTACCATAGCTCTTCAGGAACATGTCAACGCCCGCCGCGACGACATAGCGCATCTCCTCATCGCTCGGCGGCTCGGTGCGGTAAGCGAAGAGGCACTGCCGGAAAAGCCCTGCCATGCAAAGGTCGGTGAACTGGTAGGCCGCGAGCGGCGGATCCTTCATGTCCAGCAAGCCCTCGTCCATGGCGGATTGCAGAAAGCCGGTGAACAACATGTGTCCGTGAAGCGGCCCGCGCTCATAGAAGCGGCGCCCAAGATCAGGCACCCGCTCGGAAGCGCCGATGACCGTGCGTTGTGCACGAATGACCTTGTCGCAGGTGATCTTCAGCGAAAGCGCCATCCCGAAGCGAATCAACGTCTCGCGAAGGCTGCCTCCTCCTTCGAGCGCTCCATAGAGATTGTTGAAGATCTTGCCGCGTTCCTCCTCGATAATCGCCTCGAAGAGTTCTTCCTTGCTGGCGAAATAGACGTAGATGGTGCCCTTGGAGACGCCGGCCTCGCGCGTGATGTCGTTCATCGACGCTGCGTCGAAGCCCAAATCTATGAAGACCCTCCGTGCGCCGTCCAGGATCTGTCTTCGCTTCGCCGGATCACACCCCGCCGCGCGGCGCCCCCGCCGGGCGGCCTCGGTGTTCTGCTGGTCCCCGGGAATTTCCGGAGAAAGATCGCTTATCATTTCCAAGCCCAAAAATTTTTCGAACCGATTGGTTCGATTTCCCCTTGATATGGGCCTTCAAAGCCTCTATGTCAATTCGAACCGAACGGTTCAGTTCACTTCAGCGAAAGCACCCCATGTCCACGAGCCAGTCGACCAGCGCCGAAGTTCGCCCTTTTCCCAATCCAAAGTCGGCGCCCGAAGCGAGAGAACCCCTCCCGGAGATACCCGCCGCCGAGCCAGTCGTCGAAGTACCGCACGCTCCCACGACCGAGAAAGCCCCCGCACAGCCCAGGAAAGGCTCGACAAGACGCTTCATCCTGCCTGTCATCGGGATAGCCGCCCTCGCCGCCGCCGGCTGGTTCGGCTACAAATACTGGACGGTCGGACGCTTCATGGTATCGACCGACGACGCCTATGTGCAAGCCGATATGGCGTTCATTTCGCCGAAAATCACAGGCTATGTCGAGGATGTGAAGTTCGACAACAACCAGCGCGTCAAGGCCGGCCAGCCGCTGATCGTGATCGACAACGGCGACTACCGCATCGCGCTCGACCAGACGCAGGCCAAGATCGACAGCCAGGACAAGACACTGGAGCGGATCAAGGCCCAAATCGTCGCGGCGCAGGCTTCCGTCCAGCAGGCGGAGGCACAGAAGGTCGCGACGCAGGCTGCGGCCAATAATGCCGCACGGACGCAAAAGCGCGCCGAGCAACTCGTCAGCAGCCATGTGGCGTCGCAATCCACACTCGACGATGCGCGGACCGCCGTGGAGCAGGCGAACGCCAATCTCGTCGGCGCGGACGCGCAGATCGCCGCGGCGAAGGCAAATATCGGCGTGCTCCAGGCACAATATAACGAAGCCGAAAGCAGTCTCGCCTCTCTCAAGCTGGCGCAGGACAAGGCGGCCCGCGACCTTTCCTTCACCGTCATCAAGGCGCCCTTCGACGGCGTCATGGGCAATCGCTCGGTGCAGAAGGGCGACCTCGTCAATCCTGGACAGAAGCTCGCCAACCTGGTGCCGACCAGGCACCTCTACATCGTCGCCAATTACAAGGAGACGCAATTGCCCGGTATCGCCGCCGGCGCCAAGGTGCATGTCAGGGTCGACGCCATGGACGGCGAGGGCTTCGACGGAATCG
>SCRB01000146.1 GCA_004299545.1 Rhizobiaceae bacterium | reverse complement strand
GCTTCTTGTACTCCTCCAGCTTCTCTTTCAGCGTTTCGAGTTCCGCCGATTTGTCCGCGATCGATGAAGCGATGTCCTGGCCATGGCTGATCGTGGCGTCCGTCGCGGACGCCATGACATCCACGACCTTTTCCAGGAGCTCGCGGGTCAGTGAGGCCCTGTTCTTGATGCCGCTGGATGTTTCGTCGAGAAACTGGTTGTAGCTTTCGAGCGATTTTCTCTCCTTGAGAAGAAGAACCATCACTTCTTCTATCTTCTTCTCCACCGTATTATGCGCATCTTCGACAATCGACCGCCTGGAGGCATGTTTGAGATGACGCTCCGCGATGGCATCCAGTGCTTCCTGCGCGGGCCTTCCTCCTAGATTGAGGATATCCGAGACGAGGTCGCGATTTGCCCCTGTATAGGCTTCGTAGAAAAGCTCGTAATTGCGTGGCAGCCCCGCCACGCCCATCTGCTGCATTGTCGTTGCGATCTTGCCAGCCGTCGTCGCCGGATGGCCGGTCCCCTGGATGGAAGGCTGTAGCACCTTGTTACCCCCGAAAACCCGAGTTCCATTGCGGCGGGATAACCGTCGGCGTCGGGTTCTGCTCGAATCCATAAGGTCAACAGAACTAACGCGCAGTTAAACTGTCCATTTTTCTGAAAAACGACTGTAGGGCAAAAGCGGAAAATTTACTGGACTATGTCCACTAATTCGCTTTATTCTCGCCCTTTGGGAGGATGATTCCGATGGCGGGTACAATGCCGGAACACATCGCTAACATCAGGCGGTTCAACCGTTTCTACAGCCGGACAGCCGGGTTCCTGAACGAGACGCTGACACGCAGCGACTTCTCGCTGACTGAGGCGCGCGTGCTGTTCGAACTCGGTCAGCGGGAGCAGGCGAGCGCGTCGGACCTTGTCAAGGAACTTGTATTAGACGCAGCTTATCTTGGACGAATACTGAAGAGATTTGAGGCGGCCGGCCTTTTGGTAACAAAAGCAGACCCCGCCGACGGAAGACGACGCGCCCTCGAACTGACGGAAAGCGGATATGCCGCCGTACGTGATCTTCACAAACGCGCCGACCGGGACGCTGCCCGTCTGCTCGCTTCTCTCGATGCCCGGCAGCGCGATAATCTCGTACGCGCGATGCATGCGATTGAAAGCGAACTGACCGAGGGGAAGGATCAGGCGGGCGGCATTGTGCTGCGGTCCCATACGATCGGTGATATCGGCTGGATCATTCATCGCCAGGCGATCCTGTACGCCGAGGAATATGGTTGGGACATCGGCTATGAGGGTCTGATCGCCGGCATCTGCGGCGATTTCATCCGCAATTTCATTCCGGGCAAGGAATTCTGCTGGGTTGCCGAGCACGCTGGCAGCATCCTTGGCTCGGTCTTCCTCGTTCGCCAGGATGAAACCGTCGGCAAGCTGCGGCTTCTTTATGTCGAGCCTTCCGCGCGTGGCTCAGGGCTCGGCAAGCGGCTTGTAGACACCTGTGTCGAGGCCGCGCGCAAGGCCGGCTACCGCAAGCTCGTCTTGTGGACCAACGATGTGCTGGCCGCCGCGCGTGGCATCTATCAGCGCGCGGGTTTCCGACTTGTCGAGGAAGAGCGGCACAAAAGCTTCGGCAAGGATCTCGTCGGCCAGAACTGGAAAATGGACCTGTAGCATGATCCGGAAAAGTGGACACCGGTTTTCCGAAAGGATCATGCTCTACAGCAATTCCAGCAAAAGTGTGAAGCGGTTTTGCGTCCGGAATTGCGTAAAAACAAAGAGTTAAAGCGTTCCCGTGATTCAGAGAAAAACGGAAACGCTCTAAGTCGGGACCCGCATCCTACCGCTGCTTCGCCTGCGACAGCAGCCAGATGACCACGACCATTGCGACCGTCCCCGCCGCGAGGCCGACGGCGGCGCCGTAATAGGCGCCGATATCGCCACCGATCATGCCGCCGATCCCTCCTCCTATGGCAAGCAGCAGGACCGGGAAGATGCAGCCGATCATGGGAAACTCCACTTCCGGGCCGGAAGTCAGCCTTTCCGTGCTTCGGCGAGCGCTTGAGGGAAAGCTTCGGCGAAAACGTCCATTTCGGGCGTTGGGCCGGTGCTGACGCGGATGCAGCGGTCGAGCGTCGGCGCCATCGGCTTACGCACGAACACGTCGCGGGCGACGAGTGCTTGCAAGACGCGAACGGCGAAGGCGCCGTCCCCGCCGCAGTCGATCGAGACGAAATTGGCCGCCGAGGGGAGCGCCGCAAGGCCATTTTCAGTCGCGATCGTTGCGATACGGCCGCGGCTATCGGCGATCTTTTGAAGCGTTCCGGCGAGGTGCTCCCGATCGGCAAGGGCTGCGAGGCAGGCCTCCTGCGTCATGCGCGTGACGCCGAAATGGTTGCGTACCTTGTCGAAAGCCTGGATCGTCCCGGCCTCACCGATGGCGTAGCCGCAACGCAGGCCGGCGAGCCCATAGGCCTTGGAGAAGGTCCGCATCCGCAGCACGTTCGGGTGTGAGATGTCGAGCGGCGGCAGCGTTCCTTCCGGTGCCGTCTCGCCATAGGCTTCGTCGAGCACCAGAAGGGTGGTTTGCGGCAGTGCCTCGATGAACCGTGAAACATCTTCAGCCGGCCACCAACTGCCCATCGGGTTGTCGGGATTGGCGAGATAGACGAGCGGCGCCTTCTCGCGCTTCACGGCCGCGAGCAGGCCACCGAGGGCCTCGCGGTCGTTTTCGTACGGCACGGTCACGAGCCGGCCGCCGAACCCCGCCACATGGTAATTGAAGGTGGGATAGGCGCCGAGCGAGGTGACGACCGGAGCACCGCCCTCGATCATCAGGCGAACGACGAGGCCGAGCAACCCGTCTATTCCTTCGCCGACCACGATGTTTTCCGGCGCGACGCCGTGATGCCCGGCAAGTGCTTGCTTGAGGTCGAAATTTTCTGGATCGCAGTATTTCCACATCTCGGCCGCCGCTTCCGCCATGCGGCTCAGCACATGAGGCGAGGGGCCGAACCCATTTTCATTGGCGCCGATGCGGGCGCGAAACGGCCTCCCGCGCGCCCGTTCCTGCGCTTCCGGCCCGACGAAAGGAACGGTTGCGGGCAATGATTGCGCGAGCGGGGTGAGGCGAGGGCGATCGGACATGGAATAGGAATAGGGAAAGAGAGGGCGCCGGAGGAATGCCGCTGCCTACACCATGTACGGCGAAAACAAAACCGCTTTTCCGTTCAGAAGAAGCGCGTGAACCGCAGAAAGCCGCCGAAGGAGCCGTCGAGCCCGTCGACCTTGTCATATTCGATCTCCGAGCGGATCTCGATGTCGCTGAAAGGATACCAGACCGCGGTTCCCTCCAGGCTGTAGCCGTCAAGCCCGGTTTTCTGGTTTGAACGAGCTTTGTAGAAATTCACGAAATACTGCCCTCCCGCCGAAACGGCCACCGCCGGGGTCATCTGGTACCGGTAGGACATCAGGAAGGACCATTCGGCGCTGCCGTCACCGGCGCCGTTCACGCCGGAACCGTGATAGGGACCGCTGGTGCCATAGGCATTGTCGCTGTCGGAATAGAAGCCGAGAAGCCTCAGCGACGAGCCGGGGCCCCCAAGCGCGAGCTGCGCCCCGATGCTGATCGAGTAACCGGAAGGTCCGCCTTTCCGGATCGCGCGGTCATAGCCGGCTTTTGCCCAGACGGCGCCCCATCGCCGCTGATAGCCGAAGACCGCGACCATGTCGGGGACATAGCTTGATGCCTCCCCGGTCCCGGCTTCAAGCGATACTGTCCCGAAGGTGCCCTTGTCGGTGCCGAAACTGTATTGGACGAGCTCTCTTTGCTGATAGCCATACCAGAGGCCGTTCCAGCTGTGCGAGCCCCAACTGGATATCCAGTTTGCCTGCGTCGCCGTCCAGGCGGATTCGGTATAGCCGGCGAGAAAGCCGCCGGCCTTGAACCACGCCTGGTCGGCACCCAGCCAGCCCCCGCCGCCGGGCGGGGTGCTCCAGCTGAGTTCATTGCTGAAATCGTCGATGAGGCGGATCTGCCCTTGCAGGACGCCCCATTCGCTCGGCGTGCGAAGATCGAAGGTGACGGCGCCGCGGCTGTCGTTGATCCAGCCGCCGCGAGGGTAATAGTTGTGGTCCTGGGCGAAGCCGGAGGCGATGCCGCCACGGTCGTTCGATGCGCCGACCTGATACCAGACATAGCCGTTGATCGACAGGCAGGAAGAGGTTCCTGGGATGGCGATGTAGCCGCTGCCGAAGGCATCGCAGGCCCTCACGAAGGGACCGTCGCCGGTCTGCGGCGGCCGGCGGTTGGCTGCACGCGCCAACGGCGTCACAGCCGGAAACGCGGCCAGAAACGCGACAAAACACGATACGCCCCCCTTCGCCGGCATCAATGGCCCCCCAGCCATGCCGCTGGCGGATCGTCGTATCGCCACAAATGCACCGACCGGACGGGCACAAAGCGCCGTCCCGCTATTCCCTGGCCGCTTCCCTGGAAAAGTGTCGGCAAAATGGCCCGGCGACGAGCCGCCAGAACTGAATTCCTACCCCGTGGCCGTCATCGTATCGCAATCCGATCCCATGTAAAGATAAAGAGCCGCCGCTCTTCTCTAGATGGTGTTTTGCCGATCGGAGCCGGTACGTGTAGAGCTGTGCGGGCGATCCGCTTGGCAGTGGCGTATCGTCCAGTACGGTGTGTTGCCGATTGCGAGTTGATTGTGGCGTGGCTTTTCTTTATCCAGCGCGGTGACGGAGAGGTGGCCGAGTGGTCGAAGGCGCTCCCCTGCTAAGGGAGTAGACTCCAAAAGGGTCTCGT
>SCRB01000145.1 GCA_004299545.1 Rhizobiaceae bacterium | reverse complement strand
CCGGGCCTCCGGTGATCACCATGACCTTGGAGCGAAGCGCGGTGCGGATCGCATCCTTCTGGCTTTCCGCAAGCGTCAGGCCGGTTTTCCCCTCGACCCATGGAATCGCTTTGTCGGCTGCGATTTCGGGCCACGGGACTTGGCCGCTTGCGAGGGTCTTCAGCCGCGTGGCGATCGACCGCTCGGCGCGGTACAGTCCGGTGAGGAAGATACAGGGCCGGTTCTCGACCGTATCGGCGATCACGGCGCACGCCGCCAGTTCAAGCTTCAACGCATCAACGACCAGGGCCTCCGGGATCTCCAGAAGCTTGACGGCAAGCGGCAGCAACTCGTCACGCGGGAGGCCGCAATGGCCGTCGTCGAGTGCTTCGGTCAGGGCATAGGAGATACCGGCGCGGGCCCGGATCATCGCCGTCTTCTCAATGCCGAGCTTCATGGCGACCGCATCTGCCGTGCGGAACCCAATGCCCCGGATATCCCGCGCGAGGCGGTACGGATCCTCCGAGATCAATTGAACCGCGTCGCTGCCATAGGTTTTATAAATGCGGACCGCACGCGATGTCCCAACCCCATTGGCATGGAGAAAGATCATGATCTCGCGGATAACCCGCTGCTCGGCCCAGCCGGCGATAATTCCCTCGGCCCGCTTCGGTCCTATTCCCGTCACTTCCCGCAGCCGGTCGGGCTCGATCTCTATGATGTCGAAGACCTCCTCCCCGAACGCGCGGACAAGCTTCTTCGCGTAGACCGGTCCGATGCCGCGGACCATGCCGGATCCGAGATACTTCTCGATCCCCTCGATGGTGGTCGGCGGCGTCGCCTTCAGGAACCGGGCGCGAAACTGGAGGCCGTGCTGCCGGTCATTGTTCCAGTCTCCGCTCGCCTGGATGAATTCGCCCGCCGAGATGACGGCCGCATGGCCGACGACGGTGACAAGGTCCCGCTTTCCGCATGCCTTGACACGCAGAACGGCAAAGCCGTTTTCCCCATTATGAAATGTCACCCGCTCGACGAGCCCGGCGAGGACTTCCGTGGACCTATCAGCGGGCTTGGATTGCATCGTCAGTTACCAGACAATATGCGATTTGTCCCTGTTGATGGGCCGCCGGAGCATTGGGGCGGTGGACGTGATGTCCGACACCAATCGCGTGCCATCAACCACACTATATAGCGGCTTTTATCTAAATGCCGTTACGGTCATCGACGCTCGTCGGCATCCTTCCCCATTGCGCGTTTGCGTAGAATGCGCAGAAGACCCGGAATCAGGTCATAGGTCATCTCCTGTCCGATGAAGAAATTATCGGCAACGGCGAGGCTGGGGACCAGCGTCAGTTCATCGAACACCGTTTCTCCTGCGGGCCACAGAAACATGCCACGAACTTTGCTTTCAGCGACGTCTACGAACTGTCGAAAAGGCTCGGTCCGCCCACCGCGATCATAACGACGGAGACGCACATGCTGGCGAGCGTATTGAGTCGCTGGCGAACACACACATCCACGCCGACTTCATTGTGGGATGACCGGCAAGCTCGGGAAACAGTTCGTACATTTCCGCACGCTGTTTCGATGCGAACCCTTCGAAGCAGAAATCTGCATCAACGCCCGTGGCGAAGCACGAGATGTCTTGGGCCTGGCTCCCTCATGGTCACTGGCGCAGGGTAGCGGTGCGGATAGGATCATCCCAGAGCCCCAGCATCCGCGGGTCAAAAGCCGTGAGCGTGATCGAGCAGCCGGCCATGTCAAGCGGGGTGACCTCGTACAGCGTGACCGCGACCATCGAGGTGCTGGCGAGCGCGAAGGCGTTGGACTGGGCGAGAGGCGCTTGGCCTTAATCGACGCTGTGCAGAAAGAACGTGCGACATGTGAGGGCTCCATCGTTGAGCGAGGCCGATCCCCGTTCGATGGCGTCCGTCAGTGTCCTCAACCGGCCACGATCACCGCGCAGCCGAAGGCAGAGCGGCGGCATGCTTGCATAGCTGTCCCCTTGTTGGTTGATCGTGGAAGGCCGGACGGGGACCAGGAAAGCCATCCACCGAGAGCGAGGTCTGACTCGGCTCGATATGGTCAGCGCCCTCGCGCACGATTTTCCCCCGGTCGTAAAAACGAATTGTACTGGCCGGCAAACGAAGAGCGCCATGCTGCCGATCAGGTTCGCCGATGCGGTTCAATCATCCCGAACATCGGCTCGACGCCGGGCCTCGTCGTCCGCGATCGCCTGAACGGTGGCGAGGTCCATCGCGGCACGCGATGATATCCTTGCGACTTCGGCGGCAACCTTGGCTCAATGGAGAAACTCGCCCGCCTGACCTGATGCCCTGGCGCGCGGCAAGGCGTTGCGCCTCGTAATACGCGCCCACCTCGTCCTGTTCGACAAGAACGCGGGCGTCGGCCTGCCAGTGTCGCCGGATTTGGCGACGGCGCCTCAGCCATTGTTGCAGCATGGCAAAAAACAATTGCCTCTCTCCTTATGCGAAACAGCAATCATGATTATTTGCTTAAAAGGCTCCCGAGCGTTAGCGTACAGTGAATGCGTCAAGCCAATTTTTAAAGCCATGTTGCGCTATACGGTGCGGATTGCGGGGTCCGCCAGTGATCTCGAGCGCCTCTATCCGGAAAATCGGTGCGAGCCTTGCAAAATCGTGCTTTTATCCGAGTCCAATCAGACCGTGTAGAGATCCATGCTTGGATGGACGAGGGAGCGGTGATCGGCATTGTCGGACGCCGCTTGTAGCGGCGAGACCTTGATCGCGCCGGGTCAACGCAAGGGAATTCGGTTGAGATATGCACGAACATGAGGTCGCCCGGAGGTAGTGGTTCGTCGCAGAGGATTGTTCGATGACAAACAATAGCTTCAACACACGTGACCGGCTTACGGTCGACGACACGACGTACACGATTCACCGCCTGGATCGCATCGGCGGCAGCCAGCGGCTGCCGTACAGCCTGAAGGTCATGTTGGAAAATTTGCTGCGCAACGAGGATGGCGAGCTTGTCACCGCCGAGCAGATCGGAGCCGTTGCTGGTTGGCGGTCGGATGCGACGCCATATCAGGAAATTCAATATACCCCAGCGCGCGTTCTTATGCAGGATTTTACCGGCGTGCCGTGCGTCGTCGATCTGGTGGCGATGCGCGATGCGATCATCGACCTGGGCGGCGATCCGCAGCGCATCAATCC
>SCRB01000144.1 GCA_004299545.1 Rhizobiaceae bacterium | reverse complement strand
ATGGTCGAGCGCTCCCTTCTTCGTCAGCACGATCTTGAATTCCACACCGGTGCCAGGCACTTCCAGAAGCGAGCGCTGGACCTGGCTTGGGTAGACATTGGCGCCTCTGATCAGCAGCATGTCGTCGAGGCGTCCGTAGACACCGGCCGGGAGGCGCGGATACGTCCGGCCACAGCTGCACGGCTCATATGTCATATGGGATTCGTCGCCCGCGAAAAACCGGATCATGGGTTGGGATTCTCGCCGGAGGTGCGTGTAAACAATCGCCCCGCTCTCACCATCAGGCATCCGCCTGGCGGGATCGTCCTTGGCGACAATCTCGGTCCAGACCTCATCCTGTATCACATGGACCCCGCCACCCTTTTCGCATTCCGCGTTCGTCGCCCAGGGGGTCATTTCGGATGTGGTGGCCATGTCCCGCACCTTGATCCCCCATCCGCTTTCCAGCGCATTTCGAGTGCCGGGAATGGAAGACCCGGGTTCGCCAATGAAGATACCCAGCCGCAAAGGTGAGGCGGCGGGGTCGTAGCCCAGGCTCCTGGCGGTTTCCAGCATGTGCAGGGCGTAGGTAGGCGTCGTGATCAGGACGGTCGAGCCGACCCGATACATCAATTCCAACTGGCGTTCGGTCTCGCCTGCGCCAAGTGGAAAAGCGGTCGCACCGAGACGCTCGACCCCGAGCAACGCACCCCAGCCGCCCATGAAAAGGCTGAAGACCGTGGCCAGTTGGACGACATCGCCCGGCCGAACCCCGCAAGTGTAGAGGCCCTGTGCCATGACATCCGCGACATAATCCCAGTCTTTCCGGGAAAACGCATAGAGCGTAGGTTTGCCGCTCGTGCCGGACGAGCCATGGATACGGATGACATCCGACATTTTAACACCGAGGTAATCGCCGAAGGCGGGATGCTCAGCCTGACTGTCCCGAAGCATCTGCTTGGTGATGATCGGGACACGGCTGGTGAAGTCATCGAGGGAGCGAACCTGATCCGGATGAAAGCCGTGATGGTCGTAGTGCCGTCGATAAAAGCCCATATTGTCATAGACATAGCGCAACTGCTTCTGGAGCAGAGCCAGGACCTCTGCTTCCCGCTCCTCGCGCGTCCGGGTCTCCTTGGCCCGATCCCAGTACAGTCCGTCAGCCATTGATGCTTCCTCCCTGAATAATGCCGATAACGGCGCCGACCTTGCCTTGTCCGCTTCCCGATACCCACGCTCAACCCGTCCCGACTACCTGGCCTTCGATGATGCGGGAATGACCGAAAAATTCGCCAACGGTCTGCCCGAGGTCGTCCCTGATATCGACTACGTAAATGCCGGTGCGCCCGTTCAGCGCCCGCTCTGTCGCGGTGGCAACGAGCTGCTGTCCCAGCCCTCCGGGGCGGAGGAAGACGATCGAGCAATGATGTGCGACCGAGCGTCGATTGTGGCTGTTGCAGGCACAGGAGAGCGCCGTATCTGCGAGCGTGAACAGGATTCCCCCATGGCAAGTCCCGAAACCGTTCAGCATGTCTTCTCTGACCGCCATGCCGAGACTGGCATGGCCCGGTCCCGCATCGATCAGACGAATGCCAAGGCCGTGGCTGACGCGATCGCCCGCCAGCATTGCGCGACAGGACGCTTCGGCGATTGCCTGCGGGCTGCTACCGACGATGCTCCCGATTTCCACGCTGGCGTCTCCCAACCTGTTATCCGTTGATTAGCATGAACCGACATGCTAAACAATCGTTTAGTTAGCTTATGGGCGAAAGGCAACACTTTGGCGGCGACCAACGCGAAACGACAGTCCAATCGCTGGCCGGCCCTGCTGGACAGCGCCGCATCGCGGTTTGCGGAACAGGGCTTTCACGCGACGACGATCCGTGAGCTGGCAACCGCAACCGCTATGACGCCGGGGGCAATCTATTTCCATGTCGCCACCAAGCAGGCGCTGCTGACCGCTGTCTACGCGGAGGGCGTGGAACGCATCATTGATCGGGTTGACGGCGCTGTGGCTGGCGAAACGCGGCCCTGGCGACGCCTGGAAAAGGCTGTGCTGGCGCATCTCGAGGCGATCCTCGATAAAAGTGCCTATGCACGAGTGGTCATCCGCATACTGCCGGGCGATGTGCCGGAAATATCATCCGAGCTGAAGATGTTGCGCGGCCGTTATGAGGAACGTTTCAAGGCGCTGTTTGCTGATCTCTCCCTGCCTCCGGATCGGGATGCCGACCTGGCGCGACTATTCCTTCTCGGCGCGATGAACTGGACGCCTGTGTGGTATCGTGAGGATGGCGGCCGCGACCTGAAGGGTATCGCACGGGAACTCCTTGCTCCTTTGCGGGCGATGCTGTGTGGAATCGTGGAGAACGGTCGATAATGGATGCAACCCGCCCTCAGCCGCCGGTGCGCGTACTTGTCACCAAAATCGGTCTTGACGGTCATGACAGGGGAAGCCGCATCGTTGCCGCCTACCTGCGAGACGCGGGCATGGAGGTCATCTATACGCCGCCCTGGCAGACAATAGAGGCTGTCGTGGACCTCGCCCTGCAGGAAGATGTCGAGGTGATCGGCATCAGCTCGCTCGCGACCGACCATCTCATCGTTCCCCAGCTTCTTTCCGCCCTTCGTGGGGCGGGTCTCGGGCATATCGCCGTGCTGGTCGGCGGCATCGTTCCGGAAGATGAGCGCGCGCCGCTGATCGAGGCGGGCGTCAAAGGGATATTCGGACCAGGTACCTCGCGCGCGCTTGTCGTCGATCAGGTGACGCAGGCCGCCAGCGAAGCGCGCCGGCTGAGAAATGCGGGCTTTTGGGAGAAGGCGTCATGAACAAGCAGGCGGTCCAGCTTTCACTGCCCGGATTTGACAAAGCCTTCGGCGAATGGCGAGCAGAGTACAACCGGCAAATCGGCGAGGACCGGCCGGTCCGCAATCGCTCCGGTATCCCTGTCCAGCCGCTTTATACGCCTCGCGACTGGAGCGGGGAGCACTATGCGGCTGATCTCGGCTTTCCCGGACAACATCCTTATACGCGCGGCATCTACGCGACGATGCACCGCGGCAGGACCTGGAGCCAGCGTCAGCTCATCGGCCTGGGCACTCCTGCTGACTACAATGAGCGCGTGCGAAAGATTCTCGACCTGGGCGCTACGGCAATCAGCTTCCTGCCATGCAATTCCGGCTTCCGCGGCATCGATTGCGACGAGGTCGATCCAGCCTTGCTCGGAACATGCGGGACCGTCGTCAACACGACCGGCGATATGGATGAGGCGCTGGCTGGCGTACCCCTCGACCGCATATCAACCGCGATGAATGATCCTTCCCCCTTTACCCTCCTTGCCTTCACACTGGGCGTGGCCAGGCGGCGCGGCATACCATGGACATCGATCTCGGGGACCTCCAACCAGAGCGACTACCTCTCGCACTTTATCGCCAATCATATGTTCTATCGGCTGTCGCTTCCGGGGTCGCGGCGTGTTCTCCTCGATCATATCGATTTCTGCCGCCAATATGTACCGAACTGGAATCCTGTCTCCGTCGTCGGGCAGCATATGCAGCAGGCGGGCGCGACGCCCGCCGAGACGATGGGCTTCACGCTTTCGACGGCGCTGCAATACGCGCAGGACTGTGTCGAGCGCGGCATGGACATCGACGTGATCCTGCGCCGGTTCACTTTCTTCTTCGACATCTCGATAAGTTTTTTCGAGGAGATCGCGAAGTTCCGGGCAGGGCGCCGCATCTGGGCACGCCTTGCCCGGGAACGCCTCGGGGCGAGGGACCCCGCATGCTGGCGCTTCAAGTTCCATGGCCAGACTTCGGGGGTCGATCTCACCGAACAGCAACCGCTCAATAATATCGCCCGCGTCACTGCCCAGGCCATGGCGGGAATCCTCGGCGGCCTGCAATCCCTTCACACCGATGCTTTCGATGAGGCAACCTCGACGCCGACCGTGCGATCGGCGCGTGTAGCGGTGGCCACGCAGAACATCCTTCGTGAAGAGGCGCGTCTATGCGATGTCATCGATCCCCTGGGCGGTTCCTACTATATCGAGGCGCTGACGGACCAGATGGAAGCGGAAATCGAGGCGGTCATAGCCAGGATCGACACGGCGGGAGGAATGTACAAGGCGGCCGAAACGGGGCTGGTGCAAACGATGATCGGGGAGTCGGCGCTTGCCTTCCAGGAGAAGGTTGATTCCGGAGAGCAGCAGGTGATCGGCGTCAACTGTTATGTCGACGAGGACGAACCGCATCGGATGCAGCCGACAGAGCGGCCGGATCCCGTCCGCATGCGCGACCATGTCGCCCGCTTCAAACGATACAAGGAAGAGAGGAGCAATGACGACGTCCGCCGCGGACTCGACGACCTCGCACGCGCGGCGAACAGCCGGACGGAGAACGTCTATGCCAAGGTCGTCGAAGCCGCGGAATTGGGCATCACGCACGGCGAGATCATCAGCTGCCTACGCCGCGAACTTGGCTTTGGACAGCCTCTCATTGTTGCGTGAATGACTGAGGAGATAAAACTGTCCGCGCGTCTGGATGCGCTAGTCAGCGAGCTTGGCGCGGGTAATGTCGCTGCGCTTTCACGCTGTATCACTCTGGCCGAAGATGTTGAGGTGGGAAGTGCGCTGCGCCGGGCCATCCTGCCGCTCACCGGAGGAGCGGGCATCGTCGGCTTCACCGGCGCTCCCGGCGTGGGCAAGTCGACGCTCGTCGACGCCTATATCACGGAACTGCGCCGCGCCGGTCTGTCGGTCGCGGTCGCCGCCGTCGATCCGTCGAGCCCCATCTCCGGAGGCGCTGTGCTCGGGGATCGCATCCGCATGCACCGCCACACTGGCGATGCCGGCGTCTTCATTCGTTCGATCGCCTCGCGCGGGCATCTGGGCGGCGTTTCGGAAAGCATCCATTGGACGATCGACGTCATGGACGCGGCTGGGCGGGACATCATCATCGTCGAAACCGTTGGCACCGGTCAATCCGAGGTGGAGATCGCGGAGATCGTGGATGTCTGCGTCGTCGTGAACGCGCCCGGCCTCGGCGACGACGTCCAGGCGATCAAGGCGGGATTGCTGGAGATCGCCGATGTACTGGTCGTCAACAAAGCCGATCTGCCTCTCGCGAGCCTTGCGGCGAAGCAGTTGAAAGGCATGCTCAAGCTACGCGAGAAGGCACGGCAGGACGTGCCCATCGTCACCACCTCCGCCAGTCTGGGTGAGGGGATAGCCGAAATGCACGATATCATCATGGCGCGCATGGCCGGGATGAGGGGAAACCGGGCCAGGATGCGGGAACGCCGCATGCGTCGGCTCATCGCCCAAGCTGTCGGCAATCTTTCCCGGAGGCTGGTCCTGGAGAACTCTGATGAGAAGATCGAGACGCTGATGGAATTGGCATCGCGAGGCGAGATTACGATCGAGCAGGCGGCCGGAAGAGTTTTGAATATCGTATCAAACGATCAGAGCGGGCCGATAGCCATGCAGC
>SCRB01000143.1 GCA_004299545.1 Rhizobiaceae bacterium | reverse complement strand
CGTTCGTGGTGGTTTGCGCCTTCGATTCCGAGCCGGATAGTTTCGGTTTGAAGAAATTATCAGCCTTCATACCTCGTGGCATCTTCTATCCCTTCCCGCATGGAGGAAAACAAAAGGCCGGGAATTACCCCGACCTTCCGAATGTCTCAATGATCCATGCCAGTACATCCGTGGTCACGGATCAGAGACGGATTGCTTTAGGCTGCCTTGAGGTTTTCAGCAGCGCTCTTCCCGGACTTCCGGTCCGCTACCACGTCAAAGCTCACCTTCTGACCCTCGTTGAGGGTACTCATTCCCGAACGCTCGACAGCGGAGATATGAACAAACACGTCTTTGCTGCCATCGTCGGGCTGAATGAAGCCGAAGCCCTTGGTGGAGTTGAAGAACTTGACGATACCTGTGGTCATGACGATTTCCTTTCAATCGTTCAATGGGGCACGACCGCGCCATTCGCAGCCGCATCGGATCGATGTGAAGGAGAAGATCGTCGAACACGCCCCACGAGGCGCTAAACAAAGTTCGTCAGCAGATCGATGGGTAGCAATATAGGGCATAATGGCGTTCCGCACAAGGCTAGTGGAATGAATTTGACATTCGATACCCGCTTCATGTCGCCCCCGAAATCGAATGTCGAATTTGAAAAATCCACTAAAATCATAAACTTGCTGGTGGTTTTTCTGTTTCCAGCATTTGCTCTCAGCCTGATACAAACGGGATGCAAATGCTGGAAACAAACCACTCGTCATTTAGCGGCAGACTCCAGATCAATCGCTCCCTTTTGGAAAGGAAACTGACACGTCGCGGGAACGCCGTCTTGAGAAAAATAAAGCGGCTACGGCCTTGTTTGAACCGCAATTGAAGCCCACGTATAGGGTGCTCGTTGGCTTGGCCAATTTGGCTTTCGCGGTGTCAGAGACCTACCAGTTCATTCCGAATTTTCGATAGCGAATGGGTTGCGCCGCTCGGCGCGGTTTGTTGTATCGTTCAAACGCTGGAGCCGAATGCGCGGCGTGTTGCCACTTTCATTCATCTGCCGGCAGTGTCGATGAGGGGACCCGTACAGCAGATGGTGCCGATTGATCCGGCTTTCCTCGAAGCCGCGCCGGCGACGGAGGACAGTCTCGAACCGGCGCGTATATCGCCCGACGATCAAAGTGAAACCCTTCTCGAAAGGACATTCGGCCATGGCCAAGGGACAAAAGCGTAGCAATCGGGAGATCCGAAAACCGAAGCAGGCGAAGGCTCCTCCGAAGGTAGAGAACCCTTTGGGTAGTCAGGTCAAGACCGCCGCAAACGCCAATGGCCCGCGCGGCAAGGGGAAAAACTGATGGGTTGATGCGGGCAGTCCCCGCGATCACGGGATCAAGGGAGGGTGACCGTGACGCTCGAATTCGCCAATCCAAGCCGAAGTTTCGACGAAGAGCACGATGTGGTTCGTTGCATTGGCCACGGCGGCGTGTTCGAGGTGCCTTTCTTCATCGATGCTGATGCGTTGGCGCCATCCGCCAGTAAAAGTGGCGGGTTGGACGCAATGGAGATTGCAAGCCTCGCGGCCTTCGACGCGGCGCGGCGTTCTGTCTACGACACCGTGAGAAAGCTCCATTCGCGTGGTTGGCAAACCAACTGCGCGATAACGGCCGCTGATGTGCGGTGATCGCCCGGCCAAGGCAAATGGCATTATGCGCCTCTCTTTGCCGGCCCCTATTTCCCTTCCGAGGTGGTCGTCAGCACCTCGCGCGCGCCGGGCGTGACTGTTCCTTCGTTCAGCGCCGTGACATCGGCCAGCGTGAGCTGGCCGTTGGCGATCCCGTTGGTCATGCGCGTACACCATGCTTCCGCTGCCTTCTCCACGGGCACGCCCATGAATTTTGCCGCTCCCGTCGGATTGTCGCCGATCCCTTGTTCGATACAGACTGCGATGGCACCCTGCCTCTCGGCGTCGTCGGCCTTGAGAGCGGCCGCCAATTGCTGGAATTCCTGTTCGTCGGCCGCCAGCTGTTGTGCCCCGGCCGGGCCGGCCGCCATTAGGCCGAAAAGCATGGTCGCGGCGACAATCGTTTTCATGTGCATTTCGTTCTCCTTCGCAAAGCGGATTTCGGGCTGCTCATTTGTCGCGCGTCATGGTGCCGTCGAAACCGCAGGAGCCACCGTGATAATAGGTGCAAGGACCGGCTACCTCCGTCTTCAGCACGCCCTTGTCGAGCGATAGTTCCACGCGGCAGACCGGCGCGGAGGGATTTTTCGGGTCATAGCTTTCGCCGAGCACCGCGGCGCCTTTCGGCTTGCCGTAGAGCGTCACTGCGCCGGAACAACCGGGCACCCCTGTCACAAGGTCGATCACCAGATAGTCGGGCTTGGCCGTGCCGCGCCGGATGGTGGCTGTCACCGTTCCTTCGCCGCCACCTGCCCATTCGCCCACCCATGCGTCGGCTGGCGCGACCCCCGTTTTTGCTGGTGGCGTTTCGTGCGTTGGCGTGGAGGTAGCGGTACCGACGGCAGGCGGCAGATAAGCGAGGCAAACGCGGCGGGCGACATCATCGCCCACGTGCGGGTCGATCCCGTCGGCGGCATCATCCGTGCAGGAGCCGGCGGCCCAATAGACGAGGATATCGCCATTGGCCGACATGTTGATCGGCCTCACTTCAAGATCCATGCCGCGCGTGCCCTTGAGGCGACGGGTTACAGCACTGTCAGGGTCGGTGACGACGAGCCCGTCCTCACCATTGTAGAAGAGCCTCGTGCCGCTCGGATCGAACAGGAAATCCTCCAGCTCCCAGCCGCCGGAGGCAATGATGCGCGACTCCTCGTCGCCGGCGCGCGCGGCCAACAGGTCGAAGGAGCCATGCCCCTTCCTTTGGTCCCAAGCGGTGAACGCACCGCCCTTCTGCTCATTGTAGCTGTTATCGTCTAAGCCGGGCGAGCGTTCGTCCTCGGGAATCTCGCTATTGTAGCGCACCGTCTGGCCTGCGGCCTTGTAGGCGGCGAGCTTTTCGGCCACGTCCGCGGGTGGTTTCACCTCGGCATAGCCCTCCATATCGGCGCCGAACATGCCGTCTTCGCCCTGCGGCCGCCGGGCGCGGACATAGAAGCGGCCGTCCTTGCCCCAGGACCACGAATTGAGCTCTGAAATATCTTCCGGCTTCTCCGCCGCGCCCTTGTGCGTGCGTGGCGAAGCCTTGACCAGCCGCCCGCTCGCCGGCTGATAGAGCCAGACATGCATGACATAGCCGGCGCTGTCCTCGATACCCAAAGCCATCAACGACTTGTCGGGCGAGAACAGCGCCTGGTAGCCCGCTTGCTGCCAATCGTCGGGATAGGCCGCCTGCAACGGCTCGGCCGGCACCGTCTTCACGTCGAGCGGGGCGAGAGGCGCCGCCGTAATGTCCATCAATTGCGCGATACGCTCCGGATAGATCGCCTGAAGGCACATCAGCTGGCCGAATTCCTGTGGGCTCAAGCCCTCCTCGCTATTGGGATTGGGCTTCACAGCGTCCAGCGCGCAGCGCCGGTCGCGCTGGGAAAGCCACGCCTGCTGCCCAGCCTTGACCGAGGCGATGGCGGCTTCACCCTTCTGCGCGCCAAGCGCCGTCTTGTAGGCATCCGCCATGCGGCCGTCGAGCGAGCCAACTGTCTCCCAGGCGCAGATCGCCTTGTCGATCTGGCGCGTGGCCTTGGCGCAATCGAAGCTCGGGCCCGAGGCGAGCGCCGATGTGGCCACAAACAGGGCCGAAGCGAACACCATCGCCGTTGCCGCAATCGAATACCGGATCATGTTTGTCCTCGTCATTCCTGCCCGCCGAATGAAGCGGCGTCCGGACCCGAGAGGTACAGGATACCGATTTCACTTTCCGGGGTGTAATTCGTGGCCATCCACTCGAACCGCGTCGGCGAAATCTTCTTTGCCGTGAGCGGACAGAATGCGACCAGATCGGTGGCGCGTTGTTTGTCGACCACCAGCCGATAATGCCTCACCGGCCCACGCCATCCGCCCGATGGGGCGAAGAGATGCGTGACAGTCAAGATGTCATAGGACGGGCTTCGATAAAACGCCCGGCGCACGGCATCGTCGATGCAGTAAGCCCGTGTCGCCGATCCATCGCGTGCTATCTCTGGAAAATCGTCGAGATCGATGTCGCTCCAGTATTCGAAAGCCGGACCATAGCTGACCTCGACGCGCGTCTCGCCCGGCTCGAAGGTCTGGTCCCACTCCAGATCGGCCTGATAGGTCCAGTGCGCCGTATCGCCGCCGATCAAGCCGCTCGCTTCAAGCTTCGCCTGCACCTGTGGCGACAAATGTCGCCACATTGGCTCGGCTTCGGGGCCGGAGAGCAGGGGCACGCCGGCATCGAGCAATTGCCGTGTCACGTCCTTTCCATCGAGCAGCGCCCGGCCATGACCGCCGAGCGCCAGCTGCCGGCCATTCACCTGGACCGAGAGGTACAGATAGTTGGCCGGTTGCGTGTCAGCGGCGAGCCCCGCCGCCTCCGAGCTCTCGTCGAGCGCGGCGATGTCGGGGTTGGCGTCCACCGGCATCTCGGGCAGAGCGAAGCTGAAATGCACGCTCTGGCGCTTGCTGGACTTGAAGACATAGGCCAGCCGGACGGAATAGATCGAGATATGCGCTTCCAGCCACTCTACACTCATGCCGGCAGGCAGATCGAAAATCGGGCCGGTGGCGACATAGCCGACGTCGTGTCCCTCGTCCTGCGCGAGGGCCGGGATTACAGCCAAAGTGACCGCGCAGCAGATTGCCGAAAGCCAGAAGCGCGTCATTTGCCTGTCTCCGGCTTTTGCAGGTGTGCCAGGCAAAAGCGCTCCTGCGCACTCTCGTCCTGCTCCGTCAGAAATTCGTCACCGCATGCGTTGCGGGTGGATCAGACCAACAGGCTTAAATCGGTGGAGAGCGCATGGGGCCGGTCGCCGCGCGAGGTGCCTGCGATGCGCCGGACTGCGCGCGTTTCCATATCGAAGGCGACGAGGCCCGTATCGGCCGAATAGACGAGCAGCGCGTTCTCGGCATCGAAAAGATAGTTCGCCAGCTCCCATCCGCCCCACGTGACAAGAGTGGTCGGCGTACCAGGAGCCCGCTTGCGGAGCCTGAGTTCAATCGTGCTGTGGCCAAGATCATAGGCCCAGGCGAGGAAGTCTCGACTGCTCCTTATGGTGTCGAGAATGTCCCAATCTTCCTCTGGCACCTCGTTTTGGCCAACCATGCCGGGCTGGGCTACATCATCGAGCAGTTCGTAGATGTCACCCGGCACATCGTCCAACCGGCTGCTGCCGGCAGTCGTCGCCGCATAGACGACCGAAGTGCCTTCCTCGCTTTCGCCTTCGTTGCTCCACACCGCGACGCGCGCGTAAAGTGTGTCGCCCTGCCATGCCAGCGATTTTATCGCCGCTGGCGAGCCGTCCGGATGGGGTTGGTTCTGGTCCGGTTTCGGTGTCGCCGCAACCAGCCGGCGATCAGAAACCCGGTAGAGCCATATCTGGTCGGGAAAATCGATTTCGAGACTGGGCAGCAGGAGCGCCAGCATCGAACCGTCAGGCGATGCCTTTATCCCTGCGATGCGCACTTCATCGCCCTCCGCGATCTCGGGGCGTGCCGTTGCGATCGGCTTGAGGTCGATTTCCCCGATGTGACGCGGCGCCAGGGGTTCGACGGCAAGGTCCCGCAATTCGCGCCTTCGATCGAGATAGACGATATTCAGGCAATCGTAGGCCTGGTTCCTCAATTTCGTGGAAGGGTCGGACAGTTCCTTGAACCTGCGGTCGGCGATACAGCGCCGGTCGCGTTCGCGCACCCAGTCGCGCTGGCCCAGCACAAGGGTGTCACGGGCCGGGCCGACAGCCTCGGCTTTCGCAGCCGCATAGGCGCGCGACAAGGCAAGGTCCTGCCAGCGCAGCGCGGCGTGGGCACAGATGAATTTCTCGACGGTACTGCCCGCTTTGCTACAGTCGAAGCTTGCCGGGACACTCTCGGCTTTCACGGGCGCCACCCAAACGGTGCCGGCTGCAAAGAGGGCGCTCAGTGCGATGCCGGCGGCCCTGATCGTCAAACGTCTAATCATGGATGACGAACGCGCTGTTTTCGCACAGGTTCTGCGTGCCGGCTGGCTCGCCTTCGCTGCAGCATTCCCCGTTATCCTCTTCAGCGAAGGTCACCGAGATGTCGAAGGTGCAGATGTCCCGACCGCCGGGAATGACGAATATCCGGCTTGCGCCCGATTCTAGCGGCTCATAGCCGAACGCGTCGCTGTCGAAGGAATTTACGCCGGCCTCCGACCAGGCAAAGCTCTGCAAGGGCCGCTTCGCCTTGTTCGTCACCGTCACGTCGAGATCGTTGGCCGGCTTGCGCGCATCGCAGGCGGCAAGCATTGCTGCCGCTGGCTTGGCCGCGCCCTTCATGTCGTAATGCTGCTTGTGCCCATCAACGACGATCTCAAGCGAGCCTTTCGCGGCCAGGATGCGCCGCAGGCTCTCGGTGAGCGGCAGGTCGGAATGGAGTTCGATGCCACCCGAATCCTGGTTGCTGCGCGCCTTTTCGGAGAACTCCATATGAATGCCGCCAGACACCATGCGCACGGGTACGATGGTGCCTTCCTCGGTGCTGCTTTCCTCATCCTGTATGCCGACTTTCACGATGGGCGCGCCGGGCCTGCATGAAAACGACAGCATGACATAGTCGCTGTCCGGTATGCCGTAGGCGAGTATCGTCGTTCCCTTGTCGAAACTGCTGCCGAACCAGCGCGGCTTCTCTTCGTCCTGCGCCGCGGCCGGCAGGAGCGCCGGCGGCAGGAGCGCGGTCAGGCTTGCGGCGAGGAAAGCCCGGTAAATGCCTTTTCCGATTCCGGCTGCTGGCTTGGTTTGCTTCACGTTGGCTCCTGTTCTATCCGACTGTCAGCCGCCGAACGGGCGAAAAAAGGTGATGACCGGGCGGAAATTCCAGCCGGCACGACGGATGATCTCGATCATCGGCTGCTTCAGTTCGTTGAGGTTGAAGGTGTAGGCGTAGCTGAGGTCGAAGGTCGGCTTGCCGTCCTTGAATTGCAGGCCGAGGACCCGCTCATGTCTGTATTCGTAGAAAGTGATGCCGAGGGACATATTCCAGTTCATGCTGAGCAGGTCTGGTCCGCGCCCCGCCGACCAGTCGAAGGAAGCGTACCTGTCCTGCGCCCTGACATTGTGCGCGCCTTCGTCGAAACGAAGCACCAGCCGATAGCCTTTGCTCATACCGTGGATGCGCATCAGGTCGAGCCATTTGGCGTCTGCGTAGCGCCAGTCGACGACGATCTCGTTGGCGCGGCTGCCGCGCTTTATCGAATAGGGAACGTCCTGCTCGTTGATGCCGAGCAGGCGCTGTATCAGGGTTTCCACCGCCACGGGCTCGATCCCGGTAACAGCCGGCACCGCGCTCACCCACGAAGCGACACGGCCGAAGATGAAGAACTGCAGGCCGGCCCAGACGAAAATGCTGTATTTGGCGACCGTCTTGACCTGTTCGCCGGAAGGATCGGCCGGGAAGGGCGGAGGGCCGTCGATCAGGCCGTACTTCGCCTGCACCACGGCAATTGCCAGCATCGGTATGCCGATGACAAATACGAAGAAATAGGTGAAGAATAACAGCACTCACACGGCCTTCCCCGGGCGCGCCGGCAAGCCGGTCGAAACGTCATCCTCCGCGCCGGCAGCGCCGCCGCCCGACAAACTCATTCGATATTTTCCCCGTCGCCTCTAACCTTCGCCCACAATGCCGCTTCCGTGATCAGCCGTCATGGACGGGAAGGAACCGGATGCGGACGGAACGGAACAAAATTGACGTTTGGTTGGCGGTGTTGCATCGTCGCGACAGGGGGAAGCGTGCATGGCGAATTCGAACGGATCGGGGCCTGTGCCCCCTTCGTCACTGTTTTTGACGACGAGCGCGCTCCCCGCGCGCGATCGGATTCCCGTCTGGCGCGAAGTGTTCGGACAGATGATGGTGCGGCTCGACATCGAGCCGGCGAAGGATACGTCTTTTCACGCCGAAGGCGAACTGCATATGCTGCCGGGTGCCGCCCTCGCCTCGGTGACGGCGACGCCGTTTCGGGTATCGCGCACGCAGCGGCTCATCGCCCACGACATGACCGACATGGCCTTTGTCGTAACAGCGGACGTACCACTCCGTGTCGCCCAGAATGGCCGCGAACAGCTGCTCGATGCCGGCGACGCCATCTTTCTGCGGGGAAACGAGCGCTGCGTCATCCAGTCGGGGGACAGGGCGAAATTCACCAACATATCGGTTCCGGTGGATGACCTGATGCCGATGCTGGCGAATGACCTGGATCTCTCGATGACCGTGGTGAGCCGGCAAAGCGACGCGCTCGACCTGCTCCTCGGTTATGTTCGCCTGCTGCAAACCCGACGGAAGCCGCATTCGGAGGAACTCAGCCGGCTTGCCGCCGGCCATATCCGCGACCTGGTAGCGGCGATGATCGGACCCGAACCGGATGGCGGCTCATCCGCCGGCGAGCGCGGCGGCGTGCGCGCGGCGAGGTTGAGGGCAATCAAGGCCGATATCGGCAGGCATATTTGCGAGCCGGAGCTCTCCATTGACAGGATCGCCATGCGCCACGGCATTTCGCCGCGCTATATCCGCAAGCTGTTCCAGGAAGAAGAGACGACGTTTTCCGATTTCGTCCTTTTCCAGCGGCTGGAGCGGTCACGGCACTTGCTGCGCAGCCCAGTGCAGGCCGCCTCGACGATCGCGTCGGTCGCGCATGCCTGCGGCTTCAACGACCTGTCCTACTTCAACCGTACGTTCCGCCGCAGATATGGCATGACGCCAACGGACTTCCGAAACGGAGCCCCGATATAAGACGGGTCATCGAGCATCGCACGACCAAAGCCAGGCGCCCGTGGACCCACAGTTAGGCCGGGCGCATGAACCGCACCATCAAAGCCGCCCCGCGCAACC
>SCRB01000142.1 GCA_004299545.1 Rhizobiaceae bacterium | reverse complement strand
GGTGCGCGTTTCGTATTGATCTACAGGGAGGATTATTTCGATGCGTAACATGCTTCTCTGTCTTGCAGCCGCATTCTCTCTTCTGATCGTCGCGCCGGGCGTGGCAAGCGCGGGGACGATGGAGCCGATCGCACAGATTGTGCCGCCCATACCATCGATCGACGGCAATGCACCCCTGATTTTCGTCGCTGGCGGCTGCGGCGCCGGTTTCCATCGCGGCCCGAGGGGAGGATGTCGACGCAACTATTATGGGCGTCCTGTCTACAGGCATCCGGTTCGCCATTACCGGCGTTGCGTGGTTCGCCGGACACCTTATGGCCCGCGCCGGATCTGCCGCTATTACTAGAGCACTTCCCGTTTTCACTGAATCGGAGAGATGCTCTATCTCTTTGTTCTTACGCAATTCCGGACGCGAACCCGCTTCACACTTTTGCTGGAATTGTTCTAGCGTCCGCCGCGGATGTCCGTCAGCGTCCGCGTCGGCGTGATTGCTTCGGGGTCGAGCCTGATCTCGATGATGGCAGGCTTGCCGGATTTCAGAGCCCGCTCAAAGGCGGGCGCGAAATCCTCCGTCTTTTCGACCGTTTCGCCGTGGCCGCCATAGGCGCGTGCAAGTGCGGCGAAATCGGGATTGGTGAGGCCCGTTCCCGAAACGCGGCCGGGATATTCGCGCTCCTGGTGCATGCGGATCGTGCCGTAGATGCCGTTATTGACGACGATGACGATGATCGGGAGCGAATAGCGTATCGCGGTGGCGAATTCCTGTCCGTTCATCAGGAAGCAGCCGTCGCCGGCGAAGGCGATAACCATGCGGTCCGGAAAGAGGCCCTTCGCCGCGACTGCCGCCGGCGTACCGAAGCCCATCGAACCGGAGGTCGGTGCGGCTTGCGTGCCGAAGCGACGGAAGCGGTGGAAGCGGTGGATCCATGTGGCGTAATTGCCGGCGCCATTGGTGATGATGGCATCCTCGGGAAGCGTTTTCTCCAGATAATTCATGATCGGTCCCATATGGACCGCGCCGGGTCCCGTTTCGGGTGGCGTTGACCATTCGAGATAGTTCCGGTGCAGCGTTTCGGTTGCTGCTCCCCAGACCGGCGCGGAAGCAGGCTTCAGGCGCGCGAAGGCGGCGGCGAAGGCGGCAGCCGAGGCGTTGATGGCCAGCGTCGGCTTGTAGACGCGGCCAAGCTCGCTCGCGTCGGCATGGACATGGACGAGCGGCTGGTCGGGGTAGGGACTCTTCAGAAGCGTATAGTCCGACGACGGCATTTCGCCGAAGCGGCCGCCGACGAGCAGCACCAGATCGCTTTCCTTGATGTAGGCCGCAAGCCTGGGATTGATGCCGATGCCGACATCGCCGGCATAGTTCGGGTGGCAATGGTCGAACAGCATCTGCCGCCGGAAGGAGACACCGACCGGCAGCGCCCAGGTGTCCGCCGCGGCCTGGAAATCCGCGACCGCCTTTTCGTCCC
>SCRB01000141.1 GCA_004299545.1 Rhizobiaceae bacterium | reverse complement strand
CTCGATCCGCTCTGGACGCATGCCGCGGTCGATGCGGTCGGCATCGACAACTACATGCCCCTTTCCGACTGGCGCGACGCCGACTATGCCGGCGGCAATCCGGACGGCTTCGCCGGCCCATACGATCCCGACGGACTGCGCGCCGCGATTGCCGGCGGCGAGGGCTATGACTGGTACTATGAAAGCGCGCAAGCGCGTTCAGCCAGACAGCGCAGCGCGATCACGGACGGCGCCTTCGGCAAGCCATGGATATTCCGCTACAAGGACATTCTGAACTGGTGGGGCAACGCGCACTATAACCGGATTGCGGGCGTGGAGGCCGCTACGCCGACGGCCTGGGTGCCGCAGGCGAAATCGGTCTGGTTCACGGAATGCGGCTGCCCCGCCGTCGACAAGGGGCCGAACCAGCCCAACGTCTTTCCCGACCTGAAATCATCTGAAAGCGCCGTCCCGTATTTTTCGAGTGGCGGTCGTTCCGATCTCGCCCAGCACCGCTTCCTATCGGCGCATTATGACAGTTGGGACCCGGCCGGTGCAGCGTTCGACACGACGCGCAACCCTGTCTCCGCCGTCTATGGCGGCCGCATGGTCGATGTGGAGCGGCTTTATGTCTGGGCATGGGATGCAAGGCCGTTTCCCGCATTCCCGCTCCTTACCGATGTCTGGAGCGATGGCGCCGACTGGTCGGCGGGCCATTGGCTGAACGGGAGGCTGGCTTCTCCAGCATTGGGCGATCTGGCGAACGCCATTCTCGGCGATCACGCCTTGCCGGCGGCCGAGGTCTCGAAGGCGGACGGCACGGTTGCCGGCTACGTCGTCTCCCAGCCAGATACGGCGCGTTCGGCGCTCGATCCGCTTTCCGATCTTTTCGGCCTTTCCGCCTTCGAGCAGGCCGGCGATCTCGTCTTCATGAGCGAGGGGGCGTACCCCACCGCCGGTGCCGTCATCGGCGAGATGGTGGCGGCGCAGGGCGACACGCCGGCCATCCGTAAGGCACGCGATCCCGACCATACGCTTCCTTCAAGCGCCATGCTCCGGTTCCAGGATCTCCTCAACGACTATCAGGCGGCCTCCGCCCAAAGCCGGTACAGCGATGCACGAGGCACGGTGGAGCGGACGATCGGCTTTTCCGGCGTCCTCGAGAAAGGCCAGGCCGATGCGCTCGTCGCCGATTGGCTGCGGCGTGGCTGGACCGGTCGTGAGCGGATCAATTTTGCACTTGCCGCCGGCGATGCCGACGCGTTGCCGGGATCGATCGTCAGGTTGGCGGATGGCGGCAGTGCACAGGATTATATCGTCACCGAAATCGATGAGGGGTTGACGCGGCAGGTCAGCGCACGCTGTATCGGCCGCATCGCGCCCTTTCCCTGGCGGGTCGGGTTGCCGGCGTATTCCGCGCTTCCTTCAGCGATTGCCGGCGAGCCTCTCGCCCATTTCCTCGACCTGCCGATGAATGCCGTCGGTGTCGCGCCCGAAAGCCGTTTGCGCGCCGCCGTCTGGTCGAAGCCCTGGAAGTCCGAACTGCTCTATGCCTCGCCGGAAGACACAGGTTTCGGTCTTCGCTCGACGGCATCGCTGCCCGCCGTGGTCGGCGAACTGGTGCAGCCGCTCACCGGTTCCTTCACGGGCCGTGTCGATGGGGGGCGCATTCTGTCGGTCCGCCTCTATGACGGCGAATTGCAAAGCGTCAGCCGGCTGCAGATGCTGAACGGCGCGAACGCGGCGGCCGTTCTTGCCGGAAACAACGTGTGGGAAATCCTGCAATTCCAGAATGTCGTCGAGACAGCGCCGTCGGTCTGGGCGCTTTCCGGCCTGTTGCGCGGTCAACTCGGAACGGACGACGCGATGGTGGCGGGTGCCGCTGCGGGAGCGGCCTTTGTCCTGATCGACGATGCCGTCTTCCCGGCTGGATTGAGATCCGCAGAGATTGGGCTTGCGTTGAACTGGCGCGTCGGTCCGGCAGGCTACGATTTTTCCGGACCCGCGTTCGGCCTTTATAACGTGACCGGCGGCGTCCGTGCGCTGACGCCGCTTTCCCCTGTCCACCTCACGGCCGCGCGCCTCACGGACGGGAGCGTCGGCATTGCCTGGATCAGGCGAGGCCGGATCGACGCCGATAGCTGGCTCGGCACGGATATTCCGCTTGGCGAGGAAAATGAAGCCTATCAGGTCGACGTGTCGGCCGTGGGCGGCGGCGCCGTGCGCACCACGACGGTTTCCTCCCAGTCATGGACCTATGCGGCGGCCGACCTTTCCTCGGATTTTTCAGTCTTGCCATCGGCGATCGAGATCACCGTCCGGCAGGTGAGTGCCTCTGTCGGGCCCGGCCTGCCGGCAAGCTGCACGCTCGCTCTCGGCTGACGGCCTCGTTTTTCTAACGGAAGAAAAGGAGAAAAAGATGGATTCGACCAAACCCTGGTACATGTCGCGAACGGTATGGGCGTCGTTCGTGACGGTCGCGACCTCCGTTGCCGGAGTATTCGGCCTGTCCTTTGCAGGGGTGGACAATTCGACGCTGACCGATACGGTGTTGCAGGTCATTACGGCGGCCTCCGGCGTTGCGGCGATTATCGGGAGGCTCGGGGCCGTTCACAAGTTGCACTGACGGGAAGCGCGGAACAGATTCATATTGAAGCCTCCTCAAATGCCTGTTCCGCCGCACCGTTCATTCGATATT
>SCRB01000140.1 GCA_004299545.1 Rhizobiaceae bacterium | reverse complement strand
GGTTCGTGCTCAAGAATGATGTGCGCCAGCTCGTGCGCCAGCGAGTTGTTGCGGCGGCCAATATCGGGCGTGCTGTTCATGATGATCAGAACCATGCCCTCCGCCGCAATCGTGACCGCGTCCCAGCTGTCGGGATCATCCACCGTCAGATGATCGATGATGTCCTGCTTCAGGCCGGGAACTTCATCGGGGGACCAGACGAGGATTCCGAGATGCCGGGCCAGCAGGAGAGGGTCGAGAGGTGCGCCGCGCGCAAGCCCGAGATCGCGCCGATAGCTGACGGCCGCGTTCTCGCACCATGTCTTGAAGCCGCGGCGCAGGGTTGCCAAGGTCAGCCCTCATTCTTTCGAATGTCGGCCATCGCCGCCTGGGCGGTCAGAATCATCTGCGCCAGATGCTGCGCCGTTTTCGCGCTCACAGTCGGTTTTTTTCTGAAATGGACCCGCGCAAGAGATTGCGGTGCGCTCGTCACGCCGACCACATCTTCCACCGCAATTCCCAGCCAGCGGCAGATGCGTCGATAATTTGCAAGGTCCGGCATGAACCCACGCTCAACCCGGGACAAGGTTGCGTGGCTGATTCCAATTTCCTTTGCTGCTGCCCGGATACCCATCTCGCCGCGCTTTTCCTTTACGCGCAGGCCGAGGTTTTCCAGCGTTACCATGTCATAGGCTCCTCCGTGGATCATATGTAAGACAATGGTTGACAGATGAATCGATTGATTCGATACTGTCTTACATCTGATCCACGGTCGCACAGCGCGATTCGCCGGTCAACCTTTTAGGCAAGGAGTGCAGCTTATGCCCACCATGGAAACCTCTGCGGTTAATGCCGGTGAAGCGCGCGGTCAGAAATGGCCGGTAGAGATCGCCGGTGCCGATCTCGTCTTCTCCCGTCATGTTCTTCGCGATCCCATGCCGTCCGGCAGGCAGATCATCGCCGCCCAGGGGCATCGCGACCCGACGGGCTTTATCGCCCTCCAGTGGCTCCCTGACGGCGCGCTCGAAGAGCTCCGCCTCGAAGAACTGACCGATATCGTGGCCCGCGGCGTCGAGCGCTTCATCGTCGTGGAAAGCGACCGCAGCTTCCGCCTTGAAGTTGAAGGGCTCCGTCTTGAATGGCCGTGCGCTCCGATCTCGGCCCTCACCGTCAAGCGCCTTGCCGGTCACGATGATGAGACCCTGGCAGTCGTGTTGGAGCGTGCTGATCGTCCGGACCGCATTCTTGAGGACGATGACATCGTCGACCTGAGCGGTGCCGGTGTCGAGATTTTCCGGCTGCGCAAGCGCCCGGCGGAAATCGAGATTTCCGTGAACGGGCAGGCCTTCACGATCCGCCGGGGCGTGAAGACGGGCCTTGAGATCAAGCAGGCCGCGATCGACGCGGGCGTCGCCATCCAGCTGGATTTCGTGCTGAGCCTTGAGACCGGGCCGGGACAGACGCGCATCATCGGTGACCAGGATCGTGTCCGGGTGAAGCCCGGCCAGCAGTACCTGGCTATCGCCGACGACGACAACAGCTAGGAGATGCCATGACCCCCGCCGTCCAGAAGGCCATCGACGCGATCAGGCGCCAGTTCGGGGACGAAAATGTGCTTGTCGCCGCCGACCGCGACGGCGGAGCCTATGTAATTGTGGAGGGCGTCCCGGTCGGGACGCCCTTTTCGCAAGAGGAGAGCTTTGTCGGCTTCCATATTCCTTCCACCTGCCCGTACGCCGATGTGTACCCCCATTTTGTCAATGGCGGCCTTTCGCGCATTGACGGTGCGGCTCTCGGCGAAGGTTTTTCTACGGGCCAGAGCTTTCCGGACCAGGCAGCCTTGAAGGTGCCGGGCTCAATGCCGGCCCGCCCTGCCGTTCAGATTTCCCGCCGGTCGAACCGCAAGGATGCGGCCGGGCTGGAAACGCCGCTTCATAAACTGCTGAAGGTGATCCAATGGCTGAAATCGCGATGAAAGGGCCCTGGTCCCTGACCATCCCCGAGACGATGTTCGAGACTCTGACCGCTCACTTGTTTCCCGGCGATCACGACGAGCACGGTGCCGTGATGGTCGCTGGCATTCACATCGCGGCAGACGGAAGCGTTCGTCTTCTGGCGCGTGACCTGTTCCTTGCGGAAGACGGCGTCGACTACGTCCCCGGCAAGCGGGGATACCGCATGCTGAAAGCGCAGTTCATCCAGCGGCATATTCTGGCCTGCCGGGATGAAAAGCTGGTCTATTTCGCCATCCATAACCATGGTGGTCGCGGCTCTGTCGGCTTCTCGCGCGATGATTTTGACAGCCATGAGCGTGGATATCCGGCGTTGCTCGATATCAGCGCCGGCAATGCCGTTGGCGCCCTCGTCTTCGCCGAAGGGGCGATCGCCGGTGATATCTGGCTTCCGGGCGGTCGCCGTGTCGCTCTTGACCGCGCCGAGATCGTCGGGCGCCGCCGTCAAATCCTGCGGCCGTCGTCTGTGCGCAAGGCGGGGAAATCGTTGCCCGTGTATGACCGGCAGACCCGCATCTTTGGCGATGCCGGCCAGCTCGTGCTGGCAGGTACGAAAGTAGCCATCATAGGCCTTGGCGGCGTCGGATCGCTTGTCGCGGAATATCTGGCCCGGCTGGGCGTGGGCGCGTTCGTTCTGATCGATCCGGACCGCCTCGATCCGACCAACCTGCCACGGGTTGTCGGGGCGCGCCGGGCCGACGTGTGGTGGTCTCTCAGCAGCCCTGCCACGCCGGCTTGGCTGAACCGGTTCGCGCTTCGGTTCGCAACGCGCAAGGTCGATATCGCCAGGCGCGTGATCAGGCAGGCGAATCCTGCCGCCCGCATCCAGACCATCGATCGCAACGTGCTGGACCCGGCATCAGCGTCGGCACTTCTCGACTGCGATTATATCTTCCTGGTGGCGGATGAGATGCGCGCCCGGCTTCTCGTCAACGCTATCGTCCACCAATATCTGATCCCCGGCGTGCAGGTCGGCAGCAAGGTTTCGGTCGGCAAAGAGGGCGATTTGACGGACGTGTTCAGCGTGGTCAGACCGCTGCGGCCGGGCATGAACTGCCTGTGGTGCAATCAGCTGATCAATCCCGGCAAGCTTGCCGATGAAGCCAAAACGCAAGGTGAGCGTAAGCGCCAGCGCTACGTCGATGACGTGGATGTTGCCGCCCCAAGCGTCATCACGCTCAACGCCGTCGGCGCGGCTCACGCCTGCAACGATTTCCTGTTCTTCATGATGGGCCTGTCGGAGAACGTATCGACCGACTTCGCCAACTATGACAGCCGGACCCGCTCCCTGTCCTTCTCCGCGCCGCGCGCCGATGCCAATTGTTCGGAATGCGGGTCCGGCATCGGCAGCCGTCTCGGTCAT
>SCRB01000017.1 GCA_004299545.1 Rhizobiaceae bacterium | reverse complement strand
GCCTGTCCCTGCTGGAGGAGGCCCACGGTCGCGGTGGCGCTCGTGTCGGCGTTGAACAAGGAGACCTTGGTGATGTCGACGTTGATGGTGCCGAGGGAGACGGAGCCGTCGGTCGTGCGGGTGAAAGAGGAGACAACCGACTGGGTGGCATTATAGCCCGAGCCGGAGGTCGAGTTGACCGACAGCCAGTTGTTGCCGGAGAAGCCGGCGGCACTGGCATAGGTCTGGAGCTGATTGAGCTGTTCGGTGATGTCCGCCTGGATCTTCGACTTGTCGACGCCCGGCTGGGTCGCGGTGACGAGGTCGCTCTTGATCTTGTCGAGCGTGTCCTTGACCGAGTTCATTGCCGTATAGGCGGTGTTGACCGTGGCGGAGCCGAGGCCGAGCGCGTCGTTGACGGTCGAAAGCGAATTGTTGTCGGAACGCATGGTGGTCGCGATCGACCAGTAGGCGGCGTTGTCGGACGCGCTGGCGACCTTGTAGCCGGTGGAAATCTCGTTCTGCGTCTTGTCGAGCTGCTGGTTGGTCATCTGCAGCGTCTGCAACGCCGTCATCGCCGACGTGTTCGTCATCAAGGAGGACATGGTTCTCTGCCTTCAGAAATGTCTGAGCGTGAAATACCGGATCAGGCCGGTATGGCGGCGCGGCATCATGCCCATCGGCCTGCAAATCAAAGCGGCCAACCCACCATCAAGACGCAGAACTTATCCCCGACAATCCCTACCAAAGCAATAACAGCTTGCGCAGGGAGAGCAAATTTGTCCGCCGCGCCCTGTCACGATATGAATGAGCGCACCATGCTGCCGACAAGAAGGTTCCAGCCGTCTATCAGCACGAAAAACAGGATCTTGAAGGGAAGCGACAATACGGTCGGCGGCAGCATCATCATTCCCATCGACATGGTGATCGTCGCGACGACGAGGTCGATGACGAGAAAGGGCAGGACGATCAGGAAACCGATCTCGAAGCCGCGCCTGATTTCCGAGATCATGAAGGCGGGGACGAGGATGCGCAGATCCACCTGGTCGCGCGAGGGAATGGTCTCGCCGCGCTGGCGCGCAAGATTGGCGAACAGGTCGAAATCCTTCGGCCGGACATTCTTCAGCATGAAGGTACGGAACGGTGCGGCGATCCGTTCGAGCGCCACCTGTTCCGTGATCTGGTGGTTGATGAGCGGCTGCATGCCGTTGTTCCAGGCCTGATCGAAGGTCGGCGTCATCACATAGAACGTCATGAACAGCGAAAGGCTCACCAGGATGATGTTGGCGGGCGTCGTCTGCAGCCCCATTCCCGCGCGCAGCACCGAGAAGGCGATGATGAAGCGCGTGAAGCTCGTCACCATGATGAGGATGCCGGGCGCCAGCGAAAGTATGGTCAGGAGACCGAAAAGCTGCATGATCGTGCCGGCATTGGTGCCGGCAGCCTGACTGGCAAGCGCGCCGAGGTCGATCTGCTGCGTGTGCGCGGCCGCCGTCGGGAACAGCAATGCGGCCGATGCCAGGGCCGGAAGGGCGAGATTTTTCTTCATTCGAACAGAAGCGTCCCGATCAGGATTTTCTTCACCCGGCCGCCGCTGCGCACGGAAGCGCGCTCTTCCAGATCCTCGCGCAGATGCTGGAAGCCACTCGGGCCCTCCACCTCCGCCAGCTTGACGGTGCGGATATAGGCGAGGATGTCCTGATCGATCGCCCGGGCGACCGCTTGATCCGCGGGGCCGTCGAAGACAAGCGACAATTCCAGCCTCACCCAGACGGTGCTCGGGGCAGCAAGGTTGGTGATGATGGGTTCGATTGCGACGACGTTCTCGTCCTTGCTGCCTTGCGAGGCTTTCTTCTGGCCGCTTTTCGTGTCCTTTGCCTTCTCCGGCAACTGGCTGGTCGTCTTGTCGGTCGGGAGAGGCGAAATCAGATACCGGCCGCCGCCCCAGCCCATGCCGAGCGCGGCAAGCGTGAGCACCAGAAGGACGGCGATCTGGATGATGAAGGACGGACCGCTCTTCCCCGGCGCTGCCTGTTCAACTGCGGACATATGCGCTTCCTGTCCCTTGTTTTTCAGAACGGCGAAACACGCGTCCAGACCTGCTGGCCCCAGGCCGGTTGCTGCACCTCGCTTATGCGCCCGCGCCCGCCATAGGAGATGCGTGCTTCGGCGATCCTGTCGTAGGAGATCGTGTTGTCGCCATTGATGTCGGCCGGCCTGACGATGCCGGCGATGGTGAGGACGCGCAGTTCGTCGTTGACGCGCACTTCCTGCGAACCGCGGATGATCAGATTGCCGTTCGGCATCACCGAGGTGACGACCGCCGCGACGGAGAGCTTGATGTCTTCCGACCGGGTCGTGTGGCCGTTGCCGGTGAAGGTGCTGTCACCGTTGGAACTGAGCTTGCCGTCGGCGGAGCCGCTCTGCTTGCCCAGGGCGAAGCTGCCCGACAGACCTACCGTGTTCTGTCCGCTGCGCGTCAGGTCGTTCTCGTTCTTCAGCTTGGCCTGATCATTGATGGAGATGAGAACGGTCAGGATGTCGCCGCGCTCGAGGGCGCGCGGATCGGTGAAAAGCCGGCTTTGCTTGTCGTTCCACAGCGAGAAGCGATGCACGGGTCCGGATGGCTTGTCCGGGAAGGCGGCGCTCCTTTCGTCGCCGATATGATAGTTGACCGGCGAGAGTTTCGGCGGCACCCCGAGATCGTTGGACGTGGTGCAGCCGGCAAGCAGGGCAAGACCTGCGGCGAGCAGGAGGAGGCGGATCATGATGGATCGACCTTCCGTGCCGCCGCCGCCATGATGCCGGTCAGCGCCGCGGCGTCCTTGGCGTCCATTTCGTTGAGGATCTGGCTTGCCTGGCGCGGGTTGAGCTTCAGCAGGATCGCCGCCGCCAGTTCCGGCTTTACGGCAGCCAGGCGCTCGGCCGCGCCATCGGGCTTCATCTTGGAATAGATCTGCACCACGTCGCCCTCGGCCATGGCCGCAAAAGCGTTACGGCGTTTGAGCCAGTCTTCATATTCGGCGCGCTTGGCCTCCAGTTCCTGCATGCGCTTGTCGATGCCCTGCCTGAGCGTCTTGAGCTGCTCGGCCTGGAGCGCATAGCGGCGGTCGCGTGCGGCATCGGCGATGTTGGAACAGAAGCGCTGGATTTCATCCGCACTGGCCGGTGCAGCCGGCGTATTTGCCGGCTGCGCCAGTGCCGCCGATGCCCCAAGGAGAAGCAAAGCCGCGCCGACCGCGACCGACAATGTGCCTTTCCATCCTGCTTTCATGGTCTTGAGAGGGCGAGCGGGCGGCATGACGGTCCTATTGCACGATCAGATCGGCCTGCAGCGCGCCG
>SCRB01000139.1 GCA_004299545.1 Rhizobiaceae bacterium | reverse complement strand
CTGCCGGGACCGATGCGACCGAGGCGGTGGCGAAGGAACTCCACTCCATGCCGGTCAATGACGACATCTATACCGACGCTCACGTTCAGGCCAATGGCAATCTGAGGCACGACATGTACCTCTATCAGGTCAAGTCGCCGGCGGAGAGCAAGAAGGACTGGGATTACTACAAATATCTGGCGACCATTCCGGGCAAGGAAGCTTTCGAGAGCGCCAAGGAAAGCGGTTGCCCGCTGTCCAAATGACGCCAGCTTCCGCTGCTTCGGAGCAGTCTGATTCGAATGGTTCGCGGGTGGTTCTGTCCGCCCGCGGCCTTCGACGCGATTTTGCCGGCTTTGTCGCGGTCCGTAACGTCGATCTCGATGTGGGGCATGGCAAGATCCATGCCCTCATCGGACCGAACGGCGCCGGCAAGACGACGGTTTTCAATCTGTTGACGCGTTTCCTGCCGTCGACGAGCGGCACGATCACCTTGCTCGATCAGGACATCACCCGCACGCCGCCGGCGAAGGTGGCGCGCCTCGGTCTGGTCCGCTCGTTCCAGATCTCTGCGATCTTTCCGCACCTTTCGGTGCTCGACAATGTCCGTGTTGCGTTGCAGCGTCAGAATGGCCTCGGCGTCCAGTTCTGGCGATCCCTCTCTGCGCTCGACGATCTGACGCCCAGAGCGCAGGAACTTCTGGAGCGCGTCGGCCTGGCGAATGCCCGTCATCATATGGCGGGCGATCTTTCTTACGGGCGCAAGCGGGTGCTCGAAATTGCGACGACGCTGGCGCTTGAACCGAAAGTCCTTCTGCTCGACGAACCGATGGCCGGCATGGGCCACGAGGATGTCGCCGTGGTGGCAGAAATCATCCGGGGGGTCGCCGAGAATTGCGCGATCCTCATGGTCGAGCACAACCTCACGGTAGTGGCGGATTTGTGCGACTGGATCACTGTCTTGCAGCGCGGCGAAATCCTGGCGGCAGGCGACTATGCGACCGTCAGCTCCGACGAACGGGTGAAGACCGCCTATATGGGAACGGCGGATGACTAGGCCGAACGCTCTTCTTTCCGTCAGCGATCTCAATGCGTGGTACGGCGAAAGCCATGCCCTGCATGGGGTCAACCTCGATATCCTTCCAGGCGAGATGGTAACGCTGGTTGGCCGCAACGGCGTCGGCAAGACAACGACGCTGCGTGCGATCATCGGGCTCATCCGCAAGCGCACGGGTGCCCTCCAGTTCGACGGCAAGGACCTGATGCGTTTGCCGCTTCATCGTACGGCACATACCGGCATCGGCTTTGTGCCGGAGGAACGCGGCATTTTCGCCTCGCTGACTGTCGAGGAGAATTTGATGCTGCCGCCTGTCGTTGCGCCCGGCGGCATGAGCCTGAAGGAAATCTTCGACCTTTTTCCCAACCTGCAGGAACGCCGCAACAGCCAGGGAACGCGGCTTTCGGGCGGCGAGCAGCAGATGCTTGCCATGGCCCGGATGCTGCGGACGGGCGTGCGGCTCCTCCTGCTCGACGAGCCGACCGAGGGCCTTGCGCCCGTGATCGTGCAGCGCATCGGCGAGGTGCTGGTCGAATTGAAGGCGCGCGGCATGACGGTACTTCTGGTGGAACAGAATTTCCGCTTCGCCAGCCGCATCGCCGACCGCTTCTTCCTCATGGAACACGGCAAGGTGACGGCGGATTTCCCGGCCGACGAACTCGAGAAACGGATGAATCTCCTGCATCAGGTGCTGGGGGTATAACGATGACGATGATTTTCGGCATTCCCATCCAGGCATTCCTCGGCCAGCTTCTGGTCGGCCTGATCAATGGTTCCTTCTATGCGATGCTGAGCCTCGGCCTGGCCGTCATCTTCGGCCTGCTGCGGGTCATCAATTTCGCCCATGGCGCGCAATATATGCTGGGCGCTTTTACCGGCTACCTGCTTCTGACATGGTTGGGCATCGGCTACTGGCCCTCCCTCATCCTCGTTCCTCTCATCGTTGGCGTGATAGGGCTTCTAATCGAGAAATTCGCGCTTTCGCACCTCTACAGCGTCGATCCCCTCTACGGGCTGCTTTTCACTTTCGGGCTGGCCCTCGTGCTTGAAGGTATCTTCCGCTATTATTTCGGCGTTTCCGGTAATCCCTATCCGACGCCCGACCTGCTCGCCGGCGGCACCAATCTCGGCTTCATGTTCCTGCCCATCTACCGCGGCTGGGTCGTGATCGCCTCGCTCATCGTCTGCATCGGCGTGTGGCTCGCCATCGAAAAGACGAAACTCGGCGCCTATTTGCGCGCGGCGACAGAAAACCCGCAACTCGTCCAGGCGTTCGGTGTCAACGTCCCTCTTCTCCTGACGCTCACCTATGGCATCGGCTCAGGCCTGGCGGGGCTGGCCGGCATACTGGCCGCGCCCGTCTATCAGGTCAGCCCGCTCATGGGCTCGAACCTCATTATCGTCGTCTTCGCCGTCGTTGTCGTCGGCGGCATGGGCTCGATCCTGGGTGCCATCGTCACCGGCTACATTCTCGGCCTCGCCGAGGGCCTGACCAAGGTCTTCTACCCGGAGGCGTCGAGCGTCGTCATCTTCGTCATCATGGCGGTCGTCCTGCTGGTCCGGCCCGCCGGCCTCTTCGGCAGGGAGGAGGCCTGACATGGCGGACACCGCTCTCGAACGGACGAGCCCGACGCGCGCGCGCGTCGAATGGGCGCTGGTCGTGCTGGGGATCCTCGTGCTGATCGCCGCCCCCTTCACGATCTATCCCTTTTTCCTCATGCAGGTGCTCTGCTTTGCACTGTTTGCATGCGCGTTCAATCTTCTGCTCGGCTATACGGGGCTGCTTTCCTTCGGCCATGCCGCCTTCTTCGGCGGCGCGGCCTATTTCTGCGCCTATGCGGTCAAGAGCTGGGGCTTCTCGCCGGAGGCCGGGATTCTCCTTGGCGTCCTCGGCGCGGCTGTGCTTGGCGTCGTCGTCGGCTTCTTCGCCATCAGGCGGCAGGGCATTTATTTCGCCATGATCACGCTGGCGCTGGCGCAGATGTTCTTCTTCTTCTGCATCCAGGCGCCCTTTACCGGCGGCGAGGACGGCATACAGGGCGTGCCGCACGGCTTTCTGTTCGGCTTCATCGACCTGAACAAGCCGCTCGCCATGTATTTCTTCGTCCTGGCGGTATTCCTGATCAGTGTTTTCATCATCTGGCGCATCGTCAACTCGCCTTTCGGCATGATCCTGAAGTCGATCCGCGAAAACGAGACGCGCGCCATTTCGCTCGGCTATTCCGTCGCCAACTACAAGCTTGCCGCTTTCGTCATGTCCGCGGCGCTTGCGGGGCTTGCCGGCGCGCTGAAGGCGAACGTCGTCCAGTTCGCGACGCTGACCGATGTCGCCTGGCAGATGTCGGGCGAGGTCATCCTGATGACGCTCCTCGGCGGCATCGGCACGATGGTCGGTCCGATTTTCGGGGCCGCCCTTGTCGTCTCCCTCGAAAACAGGCTGGCGACATCCGGCTTCCCGGTCCAGATCGTCCTCGGCGCCGTTTTCATGATCTGCGTGCTTCTGTTCCGCAAAGGGATCGTAGGCGAGATTCTCGCCTTCTTCGACCGCCGCAAGCCGCGCGAATAACCGCCCGATCCTCCTCTCGTCGGGTCGGCTTTCAACTCTGCCGGACGGTGTCGCGCATAACGAGCGGGACCTCGATCAGGTCGCGATGGTTTTCCTCCGTCTCTCCCGCCTTCGTGGCGAGTTCCACGACGCGCGCGGCAAGGGCGACGACGTCGGGGGAGAAGGTGGTCAGGCGATAGGACGCCCATCCGGCCTGCTCGATGTCGTCAAAGCCGATGACCGACAGCTGTTCGGGGATGGCTAGGCCAAATTCATGCCGCGCGGCATCCATGAAGCCGCAGGCGATGAGATCGGTGATGCAGAACACGCCGTCCGGAGGATCGCCTGCGGAAAAAAGCCGCCTTGCGCCGAGCACGCCCGCCTCGTAGCTGGTGCGGCCGTTACGGGTCACGGCCACTTCGGTCCCCTGCTCCTCTGCGCATTCCACGAAAGCCCGTTCGCGCGCCATCAGGCTTGGCGTTCCGGCTTCGGAACTGACAAGGGCGAACCGCCGGCAACCGGCGTCCTGAAGCGTTCGGAAGGCCGTTCTGCCGGCGCCGCGGCTGTCGAGCGAGATATTGTGTGGGCCTGAGAATTGGTCGGCGCGATTGATGAGGATCAGCCGCTGGCCGTTGTCGAGGCAGGTTCGGATGAGCGATTGCGGCGGCGTTCCCGACAGCACCACCGTCGCGTCGGCTCGATAGTTCAGTGTCTGCCTCAGCGCATGATCGGCGCTTTCCGATGGCCCGGACGATTCCAGTACCATCGCCACCTTGCCTGCCTGCTGCAGGGAATGCACCAATGTTCGGATCAGGCGCGACGTGTAAGGCGCATCAGAGTCGGCGGCGACGAGACAAACGATCCCGCTCGATTGCCTGAGCAGGCCGCGGGCCAGATGGTTGACGTGATAGCCGAGTTTGTCCGATGCCGAGATGACGCGCTTGCGCGTCTCTTCCGAGACACTCGCGCCGGGCGTGAAGGTGCGGGACACGGCTGACCGCGAGACGCCCGCAAGTTCGGCGACCTGCTTGGCGCTGGCAAATGCTTTTCGCGGCTTGTCCATGAAAACCGGTCGTCGATCCTGTTCCGGCCGAATTTTGCATGCCGGTGCGCCGAGAACAAGCCTTCCGTGGAAGCGCCGATCTTGATGTGAAAGGTTCTAAATCGATGCGGCTCGATTGACAAACCGCTCCGGCTCCAGCATCGTGCACAGCTGTGCAAGCAGCGAGGGAGGAAGCCGGCTTGCGTTCGTGCAAGGCCTTTGTCACGCTGTGTCACGAAGATGCCACCTGGCGGCCGGTAATTCTCCCGCATTCGGAACCGATGATGGTCGTCGGTGAAAAAGAAGGCACGCCATGAACATGCTCGAGAGCCGCTACCCCGCGGTTTCTGAGACGTCCGGGAAGATATCGGGACGGGCTGCGGCGCCGGCCTTCCTCGAGGTGGATGGCGCGACGGTAAGATACGGCAATGTTCATGTGCTCGAGGATCTGAGCCTTTCCGTTGCGAAGGGTGAATTCGTCGCGCTTCTCGGCTCTTCCGGCTGCGGCAAGACCACGCTTTTGCGGACGATCGCGGGCTTCATGCAGCCGGTGTCGGGCCGCATCGCGGTCGATGGAAGGGACGTGACCCGGCAGCCGCCCGACAAGCGCGGCATGGCGCTTGTCTTCCAGACCTACGCGCTGTGGCCGCATATGACGGTGGCGCAGAATATCGGCTACGGCCTGAAGCTGCGGCGCAAGCCGCGCACGGAAATCGCGGCGAAGGTGGCCGAGATGCAGACGCTTCTCGGGCTGGAGGGGCTGGGCGGCCGCAAGCCTGCCGCGCTGTCCGGCGGTCAGCGCCAGCGTGTGGCGCTCGGCAGGGCGCTCGCGATCGGCCCCGACATCCTGCTTCTCGACGAGCCGTTGTCCAATCTCGATGCACGTATCCGTCTGACCGTCCGGCACGAGATCAGCGCGCTGCAGAAGCGGCTCGGCATCACCGCCATCCATGTCACGCATGATCGTGAGGAAGCCATGGTGATGGCGGACCGCATTGTCATCCTGAACGCCGGCAAGATCGCCCAGCTCGGCACGCCGCAGGAGGTCTACAACAACCCCGCCTCCCCCTTCGTCGCCGCCTTCATGGGGGCGGAGAATGTCATGGCCCTGACGGCGGAAGTGAGGGGCGGCAAGATCGGCATCGAAGCTGGCCCGACCAACAGGGCCTGCGAAATCAGCTGTGGCGACCGGAGCGTTTCCTCGGGCCGGCTCGAGGCGCGCTTCCGGTCCGAGGCGGCGGAACTGCTGGATGCGGCTGCCTCGCCTCCTGTTTCCGGCGAGGCGCTCATTCTTGACGGAACGGTGGCGCAGGCGAGCTATCCGGGTGGCGTCTGGCGCCACGTGGTGAAGATCGGCGATCAGCAGGTCGTCGTCGATTCGTCACGCGCGTTTGCTAGCGGGGAAAGCGTTTCGGTGCGGGTGCCGTCCGAGGCGCTTTTCCTCTTCGACGGGGGCGTATCCGATGCGAAGGGAATGGCCCTTTGACCGGTCGGGCCTCATCACTGATGGAATGCAATGGGAGAAACAGATGAAAAAGCTTATCCTGGGAACGGCGCTTGCCATCGTTTTCGGTGCGGGGCCCGTAATGGCGGAACAACTGACCGTTATCACTGCCGGCGACCAGAACATGGTCGATTATGTCAACAATTATCTCGGGCCGATGTTCGAGAAGGAGAATCCCGGTACCACGGTTCGTGCCGTTGGAACCGGCCCTGGCGACGCCGGTTCGCAGAAGATTATCGAGCGGCTGGAGGCGCAGAAACAGGCCAACAAGGACAAATGGGACGTTGACGTCGCCGTCGTTCATGAGAAGGCGGCGGGCGATCTCGTCAAGGACGGGCTATTGAAGAAATACCGCGCGGATATTGCGACGGGGAAGTTCGTCACGCGCGAGAACGCCGACATGGCGCTCGGAACGGACGTCAAGGGCTATGTCATGCCGATGTTCAACAGCCAGACGGCTATTGCCTACAATCCGGCCCTGGTGAAGAATCCGCCCCAGAGCTACGACGAACTCGTCAAATGGGTGAAGGCGAATCCCAAGCAGTTCGGCTATAACGGCATCAAGGGCGGCATGTCGGGCGTGGCCTTCGTCGTCGGCTGGATGTACGCTTACGGTGGTGACGCCAAGACGCTCGAAAACGGGCCTTACAAGAAGGGCGAATCCGCGGATTGGTCGAAGGCGCTCGCCGCCCTGAAGACCTTCAACCAGAACGTCACCATGACGCCGGGTAACGCCGGCACGCTCGATATGCTGGCGCGTGGCGAAATCGCGATGGGACCGGTCTGGGTGGACATGTTCTATACCTGGCAGGCGAACGGCCAGATCCCGCCGGACCTGAAGCTCGTTCTGCCGGCGCCGGGCATGCCGGGGCAGCCGATGCACTATGTCATCCCTGCCAAGGCCGAGCATCCGAAGCTTGCCGAGAAGTTCATTGCGCTCGCCACCAGCCCCGAAGTGCAGGCCAACGGCATCGTCAAGAAATTCAACTGGTATCCGGGCATCGACGCGACCAAGGTCGAGGCGAAGCTCGACCCCAAGACATGGAACAAGCTTTTCACGGATATCAAGCCGAAGGAACTGGCGGAGTACGGCAAGCCTTTCCCGATCAAGCCCTATTTCGACGGCATTCTGGAAGCCTACGAAAAGCAAGTCGCGAACTGAGGCTCTGATGTTGCGAGTCCGGCACCCCACGTTGCCCCCCTCTGGCCTGCCGGCCATCTCCCCCCTTGGGAGGGAGATAGCCGGCAGGACAGAGGGGGGCGCGACAGGGCGCCAACCTCTCTTTATTTCGTTGGACGGTTGACCGATGCGCCGCCATCTTCCCGGCCTTTTGCTCGTCGCGCCGGCGCTGGCGATCATCCTGTTCCTGTTCGTCGTGCCGCTCGTCGGCGCCTTTGTCGGTGCCTTCCAAACGAATGCCGGCTTCGGCTTCGGCAATTTCGTCAAGACCTACCAGCTTTACAGCCGCGACATCGTATTCACGATCTTGATCGTCGCCCTATCGGCAATCCTTACGGCCGCCTTTTCCGTTGCGATCGGCGGTTACCTCACGCTCGGCTCCAACCGCCTGGCGATCGTGCTGTTGCGCTGGCTTTATCGCTGGCCGCTTTTTATTCCCTTCATCGTCGTCGGCCAGATTCTCAGGACCTTCCTCGCCAAGAACGGGCTGATGAACAACATCTTCGTCGCCAGCGGGGTCGTCTCGCCGCTGCACACATTCGGCATGCTCGACTGGCGCGGCGTCGTCATCGCCTTCGTCTGGAAGCAGGTGCCCTTCGTCACCCTGCTGCTTGCCGGCGCCATGGCGTCGCTCGACCGGGGTACCATCGAGGCCGCCCGCAACCTCGGCGCCTCGCGCCTGCGCATCCTGATCGAGATCGTCCTGCCGCAGGCGGCTCCAACGCTGATGGTGGGGCTGACGCTCAGCATTGTCACCATGATGTCGGTCCTGTCCGTGCCGCTGATGATCGCCTCGCAGTCACCGACGGTCATCACGGTCGACATGGCCTTCCGTATCAATGCCTATGGCGACTATGGCGTAGCCAACGCGCTCGGCCTCATCTCGCTTGTGCTGACGGGCACCGTCGCCTGGTTCTATCTTCGCCAGACAATGCGGGAGGCGGCCCGATGAGCCTCGTCGCCACGGAGGCGGATTTTCAGCGCGCCGGCTTTTTCGACTGGCGCTGGATTCCGCGCGCGCTTGGTCTCGGCGTGCTTGCCTTCATCATCTTCGGGCCGTTGGTCAATCTGCTTTTGTGGACGGTCGCGGAGCGCTGGTATTTCCCGCATGCCCTGCCGCTGCAATATGGCTTTTCCTATTGGGGCCGCGTCTTCGCGCCGCGCGCCGAAGCCATGAGTTCGCTTTTCACCAGCCTGTTGATAGGCTGCCTCGTGGTGGCGCTTTCGCTCGTTCTCGCCATTCCCGCCGGCTATGCGCTGGCGCGCCTGAAGCTCCCCTTTCGCAGCATTGTTCTCCTGGCGCTCTTGCTGCCGAACGCTTTCCCGAACCTGCCGATCTATGTGAACATCGCGCGGCTGTTCTATCAGATCGGCCTGAACGGCACGGTCCTCGGCGTCGTCCTCGTCCATACCACCCACGGCCTTGTCTATGCCGTATGGATCGGGACCGCGGCGTTTTCGGCGATCGAGCCCGAACTGGAGGAGGCGGCGCGCTCGGCCGGCGCCAGCGCCATGCGCGCCTTCTTCGACGTCATGCTGCCGCTCGCGGCGCCCGGCCTGATGGCAAGCGCCATCTTCGTCTTTCTCGATTCGCTCGACGAATTCACCGGAACGTTCTTTGTCGGCGCGCCCGACGTCACCACCTTGCCGCTCCTCCTTTATACAGCAGGCGCAGGCGGAAATTACCAGATCGCGTCGATCACGGCGCTCATCCTTCTTGTTCCCTCGATCGCGTTCATGTTCGTGGTCGAACGCTTCCTGCGCGCCGACGTACTGGCTAAGGTAGGCCAATGAGCAAGATGCCGCCGCCGCCGGCCCATTCGATCTGGCTCAAGCCGGCGGTCGAGGATCTTGCCATGCTGACCGGCATCGTCGACCGCCTGGCCGAAGAGTTCGGTTCGCCCCGGTTCCAGCCGCACCTTACCCTTGTCGAGGATATGGCACGTCCCGCGGAGGAACTCGCTCCACTTGTTGCGGAAGTGGCGGCGGCTATTCCTCCCTTTTCGGCGCCCGTGGTCGAAATCGGCATGAGCGATCTCTTTTTCCGCTCCTTCTATGCCCGTTTCGACGCGGCAGGCCCTCTTCTGGAGCTCAAGAAGCGCGCCATTGGCAAGATCGCGGCATCGCCGATCGACGCCTTCATGCCGCACATCTCCTTGGCCTACGGGTTGGCGGAAGGTCCTGCAAGGTCGGAAGCGCGCGGGCGGATAGCGCAGTTCCTCAACAGGCGCTGCATCCATTTCTCGACTGTGGCGGTGGTTTTCTCCAGCAAGGAGATTCCGATTGCGGATTGGGAGGTTCGGGAAGAGGTCCGCTTGGGCTGAGATATTGGCGTTTCTGCCGGCTTGTGCTGTAAGGAGCGCACAGCAATGGTCAGATACGATGAAACGTCCCGAACCCGGCAGCCGTTCCACTTACAGAACCTTCCGCCTTCTCGCGACCCGCTTCCTCGACAATGACATTTACGGCCACATGAACAATGTGG
>SCRB01000138.1 GCA_004299545.1 Rhizobiaceae bacterium | reverse complement strand
GACCCGTCCGGGTTTCGACCATGCCCTGCCGCTCCAGAAGCTTGAGCGCATGGCGCGCCGTCATGCGGCTGGCACCGAGTTCCTCCGCGATCCGCCGCTCGGAAGGGAGCCGGTCGCCCACCTTGAGCGCGCCGGCACTGATCTGGGATTCGAGCCGACGTGCGATACTCAGGTAGAGCGGAATATCAGAAGTGGATTCCGGCACGGGCGGTATGGTCCATTAGTTCAAGTGGTATACACCACCTTAAATCCGTGATCGTGCTGCTGTAAAGGCCATAACGGAGGTCAGCTTGCTTTCCGCAGAACGCGTTCGCGATGGGCCGAATAGGCGGCAAATGCATCGTCCCAGTCCGGCTTGACAGCCGGGTCGGGAACATGCCGACGCGCGATGCTGCGCGTGGCGAGCGAAGCGGCGCGGATCGAGGGAAACCACCCGATCGCGGTTCCGGCGAGAAGGGCGGCGCCCCGCGCGCCGAACTCCGATCCGGCGGGAACAAGCACCGTGCGGCCGAGCGCGTCGGCGATCATTTGCGTCCACAGCCGGCTGGCGGAGCCGCCTCCTGTCAGCAGGACCTCGTCCCCGCCGCCCGGCAGGACATCGAGCAGGTCGCGCATGGCGAGAACCACGCCCTCATAGACCGCGCGCAGCATATGCCCGCGATGATGGCGGGGCGTCAGGCCGTGAAAACCGGCACGCGCACGTGGTTCGACTACCGGAGCGATGATGCCACTCTCGCTGAGATAAGGCAGGAAGACGACGCCTTCCGCACCGATCGGAATGCCGGCGATCAGCTTCTCGACCCGCGCGAAGCGGTGCGGATCGTTTCCGTCTTCGCCGAGGATCGTTCTGATCGCCCAGTCGAGATTGAGCGTGCCGGCGACATTCACCATGGCACGGAACCAGGCCTTGCCGGGCAAGGTGAACAGGAGGCCGAGATCGGGCGGGGTGAAGATCGGGCTATCGGAAATCACGCCGATCATGCAGGTCGTACCGAGGATCGCCATCGTCGTTCCGTCCTCAAGGGCGCTGGCGCCGGTGACGGTCGAGGGCACATCGCCCGCACCGATCGCGACCGGCGTTCCCTCGCGAAGGCCGGTTGTCTCGGCTGCCTGGCGCGTGACCGTCCCGGCCAGGCTCTCGGACTCCTTCGCCTCGGGGAGCTTTGCCGAAAGGCCGGTCAGGCCGAACAGATCGAGCATGTCCGGGCTGCGGTCCCTCGCCGTGGCGCTGCCGGGCGCAACGGCGGCCTCCGTGCGGTCGGCCGCGGCCCGGCCGGTCAGCTTCATGCGCAGGAAGTCCTTATAGCTGAACACATGCGCCGCCTGCTCGAGGGTCTCGTTTTCATGTTCCTTGAGCCATGCGACCAGCGGCAGGGTGCAGCCCTGCTGCATGACGCATCCGTCGGAGAGGAAGATACGATGATAGAAATCCGGATCGGCGGCGGCGCGCCGGTCGAGCATCGGCTGGCTGCGGCTGTCCTCCCAATTGATGCCCGGCCGGAGCGCGTTTCCCCTTTCGTCCACCAGCCAGGCACCCACCATCGCGGCGGAAATGCCGATCGCGGCGATGGCACCGCCGTCGAGCGAGGCTGCGTCAAGCGCCATGCGGATGGCTGTTTTCGCAGCCTCCCATGCCGCATCAGGATCGGTTTCGCACCACCCCGGCTGCGGGCGCTTCAATTCCGTCCGTTGAAAGCCGCGCGCGATCTCGTTGCCGGCCGGATCGAAGATCGCGGCCTTGGTCACGGAGGAACCGGCATCGATACCAAGGAGGAAACGGCTCATTCGCTATCCATGATGCGATGGCTGACGGTCATTTTATGACGGCTTGGTTTGGTGGAATTGCCCGATCGATATGGTGTGGTCACGACCGGCCCCGAGACCGACAACGGCTTGCGCCAGGGCGATGACCAGCCACAGGATCAAAGGCGTCGACCAGCCGCCGGCGAGATCATGGACGAGGCCGAAACCGAACGTTCCCGCCGCGGCGAAAAGATAGCCGACCGTCTGCGACATCACCGACAGGGCCGCGGCCTCGTGATGGTCGGTGGCACGCAGGCTGATGAAACTGAGCGCCAGCGTCAGCGACGTGCCGCTCGCCAGCCCCATCGTCACCATCCATAGAGAGGTGACCGCGGGAAAGAGCAGGAAACCGCAGAGCGAGAATACCACCGTCAGGGAACATGCGACCGCGAGAGCTTTCTGGTCTTTCGTGTGCCGGAGAATGACCGGCACGGCCGGAAGGGCAGTCAGCGCAACGAGTTGATAAAGGGTGATGAGCAGGCCGGCTCGCGCCGCCCCGATGCCATGGCTTTGGAAAATCGCCGGAAACCAAGCGATCGTTATGTAGTACGACAGGGATTGCAGTCCCATGAACGCCGTAACCTGCCAAGCAAGGCTTGAGCGCCACAGGGGCGGTGACCCGGATTCGCGCGGCAGCGGGCCCCGCTCCGGGGGGCGCATGGTGGCCGGCAGCCAGAACAGGAGGGAGGCCGCAGCCGGAATTGCCCAGACGGCGAGCGCGCTGCGCCAGCCGCCGGGGAGCCAGTCGGACAAGGGCACCACGATGCTAGTCGAGATCGCGGGCATGAGGTTCAGCATGACCGCATAGATGGTCGTCACGCCTTTGACGCGATGCGGAAAGTCTCTTTTGATGAGGCTTGGGACCAGGACGTTTCCGACCGCGATACCCGCCGCCAGGCAGATGGAGCCGGCGAACAGCGCCCCTATCGATCCCTCCGACCGGATCAGGATGCCGAGGGTCAGCAGGAAAAGCGCCACGCCCAGCGTCCGTTCCATGCCGAACCGGCGGCCGAATTGCGCCAGCGGCGCAAGCGCACCGAAGGCCACGAGGGGGAGACTGGTCAGCAAACCGGCCGCTGTCAGCGAAATGCCCGTCGTCTGGCGAATCTGCTCGATCAATGGCCCGACGCTTGTCAGCGCCGGGCGCAGATTGGCGGCCAGGAACATCAGCGCAACAAGCGAAACGGCGGCCTTGGCCTGAAAGGAAGTCTTGGAGGACATGGTCGATATATGCGGCTTTCAGGTCTGGCTGCGCGGCGGCGAACCACCTGCGGTCATGGAACGAGAAGGGGTATCGATACAGGCTGCGGTCGGACATTTCATCCCCAAAAAGGGGAATGTCCGGTCTTGTTCTTGCGTGCGTCTGCGAGGGAACTTCTGCCTTCGACGGCGAAATCAGGGTGTAAATCGGCTATGACGGCAAGAAAATCGCATTGAATGGCGGATCGTGATGGATATCGAACGAGCACGAACCTTCCTGCAGATTATTCAGTCCGGGAGCTTCCAGGACGCCGCCGACCGGCTCCACGTTACCGCGACGACCGTCAGCGCGCGCATCCGCACGCTTGAGGACGAGATCGGGCGGCAACTGTTCCAGCGCAACCGCAATGGGGCGCAGCTGACCGCCGCTGGAAGGGAGTTCGAGCGCTACGCTCAATCGCTGGTGCATATTTGGGAGCGGGCGCGCCAGCAATTGGCGGTCCCCGCCGGCAAGTCGAGCATCGTCGCCCTCGGCGGCGAACTCAGCCTGTGGGACCCGCTTCTGCTCGACTGGCTGGTGTGGATGCGCAAGATGGTGCCCGAGGTCGCGATAAGGCTTCAGGTCGGCCTGGCCGAACAGCTTCTGGAGCAGCTTCGCACCGGGATTCTCGATATCGCAGTCGTCTACGCGCCTATGCTTGCACCAGGCTTGACCGTGCGGCTCTTACAGGAGGAGAAGCTCGTTCTCGTTCGCAAGGCCGGCAAGCAAGGCGCAGGCGCCGTGGATTATGTGCATGTCGACTGGGGACCGCAATTCGCCGCGCAATACGGATCGGGCACGCAAAGGTTCGGTGATCCCGCCCTCGTGGTGAATCTCGGTCCCCTCGGCCTCAGTTATATTCTGCGCGCGGGGGGGATGGGTTATTTCCGCCGCAGCGTCGCCGACCCCTATATAGAGAACGGAGAGCTGGAACGCGTGGAGGGGGCGCCGGAATTCGTCTACCCGGTCTACGCGGTCTATTCGGAAAACGGGGAGGAACGGGAGGACATACGCCAGGCGCTGAACGGGCTGACGAGCGCGTGATCCGGAAAAATGGAGACCGGTTTTCCGAAAAGGTCATGCTCACATAAAAAGACAGGAGCACAGTGCGCTTTGATACACCGGCGCCGGATCAGGCATCCGGCCCCAGGAGCACGTTGATCACCAGTTCGCGGCCGGCGCGGCTGATCCCTATCCCCTGCGGACGTTGTACCGCAAGGCCGAGGGCGAGCAGCCTCTCGACCGTTACCGGGTCGAGTTGGGGATCGTGCCCGCGGTTGAGCCGCTTGAGCGCCAGCTGTTCCTTCGGAGACAGATCGTCCCATTCGATGATGCACGGTATCGTTGCAGGCTGGCCTTCCCCGCTTCCCCGCTCGATCCTCGCTCTTCCCGATTTGCGTCTCATGCCGTCTTTCCGAAATCCGGTCCTCTTCCTCAGGCGCGGAATCACCGCTGCCCGTTCATTTCCCGCCGATTCTGATCCAGCGCGCGGATCGCGGCGGCGACCACTTCCCCCACCGGCCCGGCGACCCCGACGGTCAGAACATCTTCTTCCTCGACCGGCGTTTCCAATGTGGCAAATTGGCTCTCGAGCAGCGAGGCCGGCATGAAATGCCCATGACGATGCTGCATCCTGGCGGCCAGGGTCGCCATGTCGCCGCGAAGGAAGACGAAACGAAGCTCCGGACCGACGGCGCTCCGCAGGCGGTCGCGATAGATCCGCCGCAACGCCGAACAGGATGCGGCTGCCCCGCCCTGCTGGCGCGCGCTCGTTTTCAATTCCCGCGCCACGCGGTCGAGCCACGGCCAGCGATCCTCGTCCGTCAGCGGAATACCCCGGCGCATCTTCTCGACGTTTGCGGCGGGATGAAGCGCATCACCTTCAATGAAGGGAACGTCGAACGCTTCCGCCACCGCCGCGCCGACCGTCGTTTTGCCGGAACCGCTGACGCCCATGACGATGACGGGCCCGCACCGCGTCTCCAATGGCATTGCCGACATGAAACACCTGCCTGACAAACAGGGGTGAAGCAGTCCTGCGCAAAGCAGGGCGATTTCTCCCCAATCATTAGGACGTGTATTACAAAACCTGCTCCCACGATGCCAGTACGAGACAGGCACGAAGTCCAATCGGGGCCGGGTCGGACCAGTCCGCTCAGGCTTCCGATCGATGCGAGGCCGGATAGACGACCGTGTCGTCGTCCTGGACGACAGCCCCTCGCGTCAGGCGGGCCGGCTCGATTTGCCCCGGCCCCATGATATGGAAAACCGTCTCCCCTTGCGCGATCAGGTAATCGGAGACAATACGGCGATGGCATCGCCACCATACCGCCTCCGCACACATGATCGCGGTACGGCGCTTGCGCCCCGCGTCGATCAGTTCTTCGAAGCCCGCATGGAATTGCGACGAGAGCGCATAATCCGCATAGCGGTGGAAACTCGCATTCGTCCAGAAGCCATTGATGTCGGGCGACAGACCCGGCGTCTTTCCGCGAAGGCCGCCGAGCGCTGCTATATGCTCATAGGCCATACCGACGCTCTCCAGCGCCGCGGCAAGCGCGCCGCTGTTGAATTGAGGATTGGCTCTCGACATCGGCAATTTCCGGATGTCCGCCACCAGCGTGACCTCGGCTTCCCTCAACAGGCCGACAAATTCCTCCAGGCTCCGGCTGGAATGGCCGATGGTGAAGAATGGCCGCTTCTCACGCCGCTTTCG
>SCRB01000137.1 GCA_004299545.1 Rhizobiaceae bacterium | reverse complement strand
GTCACAAAGACCCAGGTATTCAACGCCATCTACGGCGTCTTCGATGATGAAGTCGAGGAGAACGTGGTGGAAAGCCACATCAGCAAATTGCGTAAGAAGCTGCGCGAGAAGCTCGGGCTCGACCCGATCGATTCCAAACGTTTCCTCGGATACCGCCTCATCGACTGACGATGATGTGTCCTGACCTTAGACCAGCCTCGCGCAAGGCAGCGATCGTATGATCCGCACGGTGCCCTTGCCTGCTCCGGCTTGATGAGCCCGGGTTCGGCGTGAGATTCGAGGAGAACGGGTCATGAGCCTTTACGGAATGATGCGGACAGGCGTGTCGGGAATGTCCGCACAATCCAACCGCTTGTCGTCTGTCGCGGACAATATCGCGAATTCGAGCACGACCGGTTACAAGAGGTCGGATACGCAATTTTCCAGCCTGCTCCTCCCCAGCACCTCCGGCAACTACAATTCCGGCGGCGTCACCACCACAACCACCCACAACGTCACCGATGGTGGGCAACTCCAGTACACGACGTCGGATACCGATCTCGCCATCCAGGGGAACGGCTTCTTCGTTGTCTCCGACCCGAACGGCACACCTTATCTCACACGCGCAGGCTCTTTCGTTCCCAACAGCGCCGGCCAACTCGTCAACGCGGCCGGCTTCACGCTCCTCGGCTACAGCTACGCCAACGGCACGCCTTCGGTGACGGCCAACGGCTTCCAGGGGCTTGTACCGGTGACGGTCAATCAGGCAAAGCTGACCGCTTCCCCCTCGACCAATGGCGTCTTCGCAGCCAACCTGCCTTCCAACGCCACTCAGGTCGCGGCCGGCAATTATCCATCCGACAACACGACGACCTCGACCTACACGAATAAATCGTCGTTGGTCACCTATGACAATCTCGGCAACAAGGTCTTGCTCGACGTTTACTCCACCAAAACCGCCGACAATACCTGGGAAGTGTCCGTCTTCAACCAGGCCGATGCGGCGCCCGGCACGAGCTTCCCATACGCCGACCCCCCCGGCGCTCTCGCTACTGAGACACTGACCTTCGACGGAGCGACCGGAAAGCTCGATCCCGCGAGCGCCAAAAACATCTCCGTTCCCATACCCAACGGCCAGACCCTCGATCTCGACCTTTCGTCGATGAGCCAGCTTGCGGCCGACTATACCGTCAGCCAGGGGCAGGTGAACGGCAACGCGCCGGACGGCATCAGCAAGGTGACGATCGGAAGCGATGGCACGGTGACCGCCGAATATGAGGACGGCTCATCCGCAGCGCTTTACCGCATTCCGATTGCCGATGTTCCGAGCCCGGACAATCTGAGCAGCCTCCCCGGAAACGTCTATTCCGCAAACAACGATTCCGGCGCGGTCACGATGGGTTTCCCCAACAGCAGCGGCATGGGAGCCGTTCAGTCCGGCGCGCTCGAGAGCTCCAACGTGGATATCGCCACCGAACTCACGAACATGATCCAGGCGCAGAGCGATTACTCCGCCAATTCCAAGGTTTTCCAGACAGGCTCGAACCTGATGGACATTCTCCTCAACCTGAAGTGATCGAAGGCACCCGAGCGCCGGGCATGACCAAGGAAGAGGGCAAAAAGAAACAGAAAGGCAGATAATGTCGCTGACCACGGCCCTCTCTATTGCACAGACAGCGCTCTTCAATACGTCGCGCCAGACCAGCGTCGTCTCCAGCAATATCTCTAATGCGAATAACGAGGATTACGGACGGCGCTCCGCGATTACGTCGACAGGGGGCAACGGTGCGCGGATCGTCACCATCCAGCGCGCCGCCAATGACGCACTCTTCCGCCAGAATCTCGCGGCGCTTTCGTCCTATCAGGGCCAGAGCACATTGCTCGACGGCCTGAACCAGCTCGACCTTTCGATCAACGGATCGGACGATTCCACCTCTCCCGCGACGCTGCTGGGGCAGTTGCAGCAGGCGGTCAACCTTTATTCGGCAACGCCTTCGAACGGTTCGCTGGCCGCAAGCGCGATCGATTCCGCGACACAGATGGCACAGAGCCTCAACGACGGCACCAAGGCCATCCAGGATTTCCGCGCGCAGATGGATTCCCAGATCTCCGCCGCTGTCGACAAGCTGAACAACCTGCTGGAGAACTTCGATCAGGCGAACCAGGCCGTCGTGTCGGGAACCAGGAGCGGCAGCGACGTCTCCGACGCTCTCGACCAGCGTGATTCCATCCTGAAGCAGATCGCGCAATATATTCCCGTCTCGACCATGACACGCGGCGACAACGATATGGTGCTGACGACGACGGACGGCACGACGCTTTACGAGACGGTCCCGCGCACGATCGCGTTCAATCCCCAGGCCGTTTACACTGCCGGCATTCCGACCGGCTCCGCCGCGACGACCGTGGCCCCCACCGTCGGCAATTCGATCACCATCGACGGCGTGCCGCTGCAGCCGGGAAGCGGCGGCAACACGACCGCTTCCGGCAGCATCGCCGCCATGCTGCAGCTTCGCGACGGTGTCGCGACCACCATGCAGAGCCAACTCGACGAGATCTCTCGCGGGCTCATCGATTCGTTCAAGGAGACGGATCCCAGCGGCGTCGGCCAGCCCGTCCCCGGCCTGTTCACCTGGGACGGCGCACCATCCATGCCGACCGACGGAACGGTGGCCGCCGGCCTCGCCGGGAGCATCAAGGTCAATCCGGCGATGGATCCCTCCCAACCGGGAGGAGACGCAACAAAGCTGAGGGACGGCGCCACTTACGACGCCAATGTCAACGGCGACGCGTCCTATTCCGACCTGTTGATCAAATATGGACAGAATCTCGAACAGCCTATGGACTTTGATACCTCCGCCGGAGCGGGAGCGAAGGCAAGCGTGCTCGATTACTCGACCAATGCGATCAGCTGGCTCGGAAACATGCGTCAGGGCGCTTCGACCGCGGCCGACAACAAGAACGCCCTGGCCACGAAGACGCAGGCCGCGCTCTCCAACGCCACCGGGGTGAACATGGACGAGGAGATGTCCCAGCTTCTCGACCTTGAACACGCCTATCAGGCGTCGGCCCAGTTGATGAAAACGGTCAACGACATGCTGAATTCTCTTATGGCGGCGGTGAACTGACGATGAAAACGACCTTCATTTCGTCCCAAGCCGTCTCGCAGGCCCTGCGCTACCAGATGGCCAACATGCAGCAGCAATTGAGCGAAGCCCAGACCGAGATGGTGACGGGCAAGGTGGCGGACACCGGCCTTGCCCTCGGTGCACAGGCGGGCCAGGCGGTTTCGCTCTCACGCGACATGGACCGCCTGAACGGCCTCGTCAGTTCCAATGCGCTTGTCGGCACCCGCCTGACCACAACCCAGAGCGCGCTCGGCCAATTCGCTGGTGTTGCGCAGTCCTTCATGTCGACCCTCGTTACCGACGGCACCGGCAGCATCAGCGATTCCGTCGTGCAATCCGCCGCGCAGATGGCGTTGAGTTCCGCGACCTCGGCGCTCAACACCAATGTCGATGGCGAATATATCTTCTCCGGCATCAATACCGACGCACAGCCGATCAACGATTTTAGCCCTGGCAGCCTGCAAGCAAGCTTTCAAAGCTATTTCGGCTTTTCGATCAACGATCCTCAAGCGGCCAGCCTTACCGGCGACCAGATGAATCAATTCATGGATAATCTCCAGACCTCCGAGTTCCAGGGAACGGGATGGACCACCGACTGGTCGAAGGCCTCCGATCAGCCCATTACGAATCGCATTTCCCTGAACGAGACGGCGCAAACGTCGCTGAGCGCCAACAACGAGGGCGTTCAGAATTTCATGATGGCAGCGGCGATGATCACCGATCTTACCGGCGGGAATCTGAGCGGCGCGGCCAAGGCCGCGATGGTCAGCAAGGCCATCTCGCTCGTCGGCAACACGCAGGGCACCTTAACGGACCAGCAGTCCCAGATCGGTCTCGTACAGAACCGCGTCAGCAACGCCAACAACCGGATGAACAGCCAGGTCAATCTCTTCAATACCCAGCTCGTCGGCCTGGAAGGCGTCGATCAGAACGAGGCGGCGACCAAGATTTCCACCCTGCTCAACCAGATCGAGACATCCTACACGCTGACGGCGCGACTTCAGAAATTGAGCCTCGTCAACTATCTGTAACCCGCGATGCACCAATACGGAAGCGCCAATGTACCAATTCTCCTACGCCGAAATCCAGACAGACTCGATTGCCGACGCCAAGGATCGCGAAAGGCAGTTGCTGACCCGTTCCATCGACCTTCTGGTCGCAGCAAAGGAGAGAGGGCCCAACACGATCCAGGCGTCCGAAGCGATCCACTTCATGAATCGCGTCTGGTCGTCTTTCATGCAAGACCTCGGCAGCGACCAAAACGAACTGCCGAAGGAATTGCGCGCCAATCTGATCTCGATCGGCCTATGGTTGCTGCGCGAAGGGGAAACGATCACCCAGGGCAATTCCAGCAATTTCGAGGGTCTGATCGAAGTGTCACAGATCATCCGCGACGGTATTCAATGAAAAGCGGGCTGAAGATATCGCTGAAAGCGAACGAGAAGATCTACATCAACGGTGCCGTGGTGAAGGTGGACCGCAAGGTCTCGCTCGAGCTTCTCAACGAGACCCAGTTCCTGCTGGAGAGTCACGTCCTGCAGCCGGAGGACGCGACGACGCCCCTGCGCCAACTTTATTTCATCGTGCAGATCATGCTGGTGAATCCCGCCAGCGCCGGTACCGCACTTTCCATGTTCAGGACGACGCTGCCGCTTCTGCTGGAAACTTTCCGTGACAAGCACATCCTCTCCTCGCTCAAGCATATCGACCGTCTCGTTGCCGAAGGACGTGTCTACGAGGCGTTGAAGGCAATCCGCGACCTTTACGCGGCGGAAAACGAAATCCTGAACCCGAAACCCGTTCCCGTACCGGCGGTTTTCGCCATGGAAATGAGGGAGAGCGCATAGTGTCCGTTCCACCTGTCGGCAACACAGCCAGTTCCAACAGCGGCAGTTCGACGAACCAGACCGCGGCGGCGCCAACGCTTGACTATAATTCCTTTCTGACGCTTCTCATGGCGGAAATGAAGAACCAGGACCCGACGAACCCGATGGATTCGACGCAATATGTCGCCCAGCTCGCGACCTTTTCCCAGGTCGGGCAGGCCGTCCAGACGAACTCCAAGCTCGACCAGCTGCTGCAATCGTCAGCCCTGTCGCAGGCGGGAAGCATCATCGGGCATACCGTGACCTCGGCGGACGGCACGGTGAGCGGCACGGTCTCGGAGGTCAAGGTTCTTTCGGACGGCATAACCGCGGTGCTTTCCAACGGACAGGAACTCTCGATCGGCGCCGGCGTGACGATACAATAGAGCGTGATCCGGAAAGGCGGCTACCGGTTTTCCCAAGAAATCACGCTCAAACAGTGGGATAGTTTATCCCACCTTGGATACGCACAGGTAAGATGATCCCATGAACGAGGCCGACGCACTCGATATCGTTCAATATGCCATCTGGACGGTCCTGGTCGCTTCCGCGCCGGCCGTTATCGTTGCCATGATCGTCGGCGTCGGCATCGCTCTCGTCCAGGCGCTCACCCAGGTACAGGAAATCACGCTGACCTTCGTCCCGAAGATCGTCGCCATTCTCGTGGTCGTGGCTTTCACCGGTCCCTTCATCGGCGCGCAAATATCGTCCTTCGCCGATGTGATCTTCCAGCGCATCCAGAACGGTTTCTGAACGTTCCGGCATGGTCGGGGAAACGCCGCCATAAGCGGCCTCACCCTCGCGCAAGCTTCACGCAATAGCGTGTCGTCACCGGCAACGTGCCGGCGTTGACCGCTTGGACAAGAAGAAGCATGGCGCTTACGGAAATCGGCCCGGCAGGCGAGATCAGGAAGCACGGACGCGATGTCGGCTTTGCCATCGGCATCATCACCATCCTGTCAGTCCTCTTCCTGCCGATCCCGTCCTTCCTGATCGACCTTGGCCTGTCGGTCTCAATCGCTGTCTCGGTTCTGATCCTGATGGTCGCGCTCTGGATCGAACGGCCGCTCGATTTCTCGTCCTTCCCGACCGTCCTGCTGATCTCCACCATGCTCCGGCTGTCGCTCAACATCGCAACGACGCGCGCGATCCTGTCGCGTGGAGACGAGGGAACGAATGCCGCAGGCTATGTCATCGGAGGCTTTTCCAACCTTGTGATGGCGGGTGATTTCGTCATCGGCCTGATTGTTTTCCTGATCCTGATCGTCGTCAATTTCATCGTCATCACCAAGGGTTCGACGCGTATCGCCGAGGTCGGTGCCCGGTTTACGCTGGATGCCATCCCCGGCAAGCAGATGTCGATCGACGCCGACCTGTCCGCCGGTATGATCACCGATAAGGAAGCGCAGCTCAGGCGGCGCGAACTCGAAGAGGAAAGCGCCTTTTTCGGCGCCATGGACGGCGCCTCGAAATTCGTCCGCGGTGACGCGATCGCAGGCCTCATCATCACCGCGATCAACATCGTCGGCGGCATCGCCATCGGTTATGCCCGTCACGGCATGGATCTTTCGCAAGCCACAGACGTTTTCACCAAGCTTTCCGTCGGCGACGGGCTTGTCTCGCAAATCCCGGCCCTGATCGTGTCGCTTGCCGCCGGTCTGCTCGTCTCCAAGGGCGGCACACGCGGCTCGGCCGACAAGGCCGTCTTCGGTCAGCTCGGCAACTATCCGCGCGCCCTCTTCGTCGCCGCGCTGCTGATGGCCGTTCTCGCACTCATGCCGGGCCTGCCAGCCCTCCCCTTCCTGTTCCTTGGCGGCACCATGGCCGGTATCGGCTACATCATCCCCAAGCGCGCCGGCGAGCGCGCGGTAGCGGCGGCGGAAGAGGAGAAACGCAAAAAGGCTGCGAAAGAGGACGAGGAAAAGAACTCGCTCAAGGCATCTCTCAAGACGGCCGAAGTCGAGCTTGCACTCGGCAAGCAGCTATCGACGAAGCTTCTTCCCTTGCATCAGGAACTTGCCTTTCGCATGAGCAAGATGCGCAAGAAGTTCGCCATGCAGTACGGCTTCGTCGTTCCCGAGGTGCGGTTGACGGACGATTTCGCTATTCCCGCGAAAAACTACCAGATCAAGATCCATGGCACCGTCGTCACGGAACAGAAGATGCGCGTCGGCGAACTGATGGTTCTGATCGGCAACGGCAAGGCGCCCGACATGCCCGGCGAAGAGGTCCGCGAGCCCGCTTTCGGCCTGCGCGCCTATTCGGTGCCGGAAATGTTCGCTGAGGACCTGAAACGCGAGAACCTCACCTATGCC
>SCRB01000016.1 GCA_004299545.1 Rhizobiaceae bacterium | reverse complement strand
GCTCTTCCGATCTGCGATCTGGATCAGGATCAACCCGCCCGCGATCAGGAGGCCTTGCCGCCAGTAGGGGGGCCTTGATGCTTCCGTCGTGGAAGCACTCATACCTCGAGCGTCTCCACAATGATGTTGTGGTTGGTGTAGATGCAGATGTCGGCGGCGATATCCATGGCGCGGCGCGCAATCTCCTCGGCATCCTTGTCGGTGTCGATCAGCGCGCGTGCGGCAGCGAGCGCGTAGTTACCGCCCGACCCGATCGCCATCACCCCGTTCTCAGGTTCGAGAACGTCGCCGGTGCCTGTCAGGGCAAGCGACACCTCCTTGTCCGCAACCAGCATCATAGCCTCAAGGCGGCGCAGATAGCGGTCGGTGCGCCAGTCCTTGGCCAGTTCGACGCAGGCACGCGTCAGTTGATCGGGATATTGCTCGAGTTTCGCCTCGAGCCGTTCGAGAAGGGTGAACGCGTCGGCTGTCGCGCCGGCAAAGCCGGCGATCACATTGCCATTCTTGCCGATGCGCCTGACCTTGCGGGCGTTGCCCTTCATGACCGTCTGGCCGAGGCTGACCTGACCGTCGCCGGCGATGACGACCTTCTTATCCTTGCGCACGGTTACGATCGTCGTCCCGTGCATGACGATTTCATTGCTCATTGGAATACTCCGGCGACGCGCCCGAGGAATGGAAAAAGCGAGGCACTTCAATTGTCGCCAATGTAGTGGCTACCCGGAAAAATGTAAGTGTCCGCACCCAAAAGCGGAATGTGAGGGGAATTGGAAAAGAAAAAAGGCCCGTCGTGGGAGGAGGAACGACGGGCCCGATCTGAATTGCGGCGCGGGAGGAGGTGCGCCGCAATCGACGCTGGCTCTCGGGGAGGAGGTCGATCACCAGCGAGCGGGATATAGGCGTTCGCCCAATGATTCATCAAGTGCGCAAAACTGCATAGCAGCTATGCAGGAGGCAGGGGAGAAATCATCCGGGAGGGCTTTCGCCGCGGACCGACCCTCGAATCAGCCGGGAATCAGGAGCCGGCGACCTCGTCCGTGACAATCTGGTCCATCGGGATATCGTGCGGCTGCGGATAGATCGTCGTTAGCCTGCTTTCGGCATAGCCTATGCCGATCACCTGCGGCTTGCGCGGCATGGAGGCGAGGGTCCTGTCGAAAAAGCCGCCGCCATAGCCGAGGCGATAGTGCTGGTCGTCGTAACCGACGAGCGGCGCGATCACGACATCGGGCAGGACAGCCGGCCCACGCGCCGGAACAAGGATATTCCATACGCCGCGCTCCATCGGATCGCCGGGCGCCCAGTGCCGGAATTCGAGAGGATGCCCTTTCTGGATAACGACAGGGAGCGCGATCCTGCCGCCCCGCGCAATGACGCCCGCCGCCCATTTGCGCAGATCATGCTCGCCGCGGAACGGCCAGTAAATGGAAACCGTGCGGCCGCCCGGCTCGCCGATCGCGCGATCCAGTCCGTCGCCGATCCTTTGCGAACGGCTTTCGCGCTCCTGAGCCGACAACGCCAGGCGCGTATCGATGAGCCGCTGGCGTTCCGCCTTCCGCCATCGGGCGACATCGGCCCAGCCATCTGTTTTCAGGACTGCGTTGACACCGTCCGGGCCGAGTTCGTGCATGAAGCAGGGTGGGGACGCGTATTGGGAAAGTTCTTCGTCATCTTTGTCGGACACTGCGGGGCACCTCTATCGGACCGTTGTTCATGCGAGAATGCCGCATCAACGCCGCAAAACCACACCGGAAAGCGACACGGATTTTGTCCGCACGGCCTTTTCCCGGCGATCTCACACTCGTTCGGGCCACCTGACGCTCATGCGGCGCAGGATATTGCCGTCTTCATCAACGACGAGACTAAGCCGCGAGGCGCCGAAGCGGAAGTTCAGCCTGTAGCGGCCGGCATCTTCCCTCTCACCACGCTCGCAGACCGCCTTGATGCGCTCTTTGCGCATCAGTTCGGGCACCTCGGCCGGGCGAACGCGGAAATGTTCGGCGAGATAGCCTGCCTCCACTTCGAAACCACCGTCTTTGACATGAACGGGATTCATCACACCCTCGTCGTTGCGGCTGCGCTAAACATATATATTAAATTCCACTTTAAGAGAAGGCCGAAACGCCTGGCCGAAGCCGGGGCGTGGCCTTACGAGGCGCAAATCGCAGGGGAGCGCGGGCGCTTCAGCGCCAGAAGGACGGCACCGTCTCCTCAAGGCGAGGCCCGAGCCTGAGCGGCGCGATTTTCTCCACGAAGCCCGTCCGGTCGGAAATCTCCGCACCGAGGCCGCAGATGGTCGCCGGGCCGGCGGCCGCTTCGAAGCGGCCCTTCGGTATCTTGGTCAGGAAACGGTTGAGCGGTTCGTCCCAAACCATGCCGATCGAGGAATCGTAGTCGCCGCACATGCCAGCATCCGACATGAAGCCGGTACCGCCAGTCAGAATCTGGTGATCCGCCGTCGGCTGGTGCGTGTGCGTCCCGATGACGAGGCTGGTGCGGCCGTCGACGAAATGGGCGAAGCACAGTTTCTCCGATGTGGCTTCGGCATGGAAATCGATGATGATGGCATCGGCGTGGCGGCCAAGACGGCAGGATTCGAGTTCATTCTCGGCGGCCTGGAACGGGTCGTCGAGTTCAGGCTGCATGAACAGCCGGCCCATGATGTTGGCCACCATCACGCGAGCGCCGTTCTTCGCCGTGTAAAGGCCGGAGCCGCGGCCCGGCGTCCCTTTGGGGAAATTGAGCGGCCGAAGGAAGCGATCCTCGCGTGGCGCGAATTCCAGCGCCTCGCGCTGGTTCCAGACATGGTTGCCGGTTGTCACCACATCCGCTCCCGCTGCGAGCGTGCCGCGGAAGATCTCTTCGGTGATGCCGAATCCACCGGCGGCATTCTCGCCGTTGACGACAACGAAATCGAGCTCGAAGTCGGAAACCAGGTCGGGCAGCCGTTCCCACACCGCCATCCGTCCTGTCCGCCCGACCATGTCGCCAAGAAAGAGAAAACGCATCGACCCGCACTTCGCATCCGACGCCGGCGATTTCTGCCGGCCGTGAATGCTTCCTATCAGCCGGCCGCGAAGGTCCGCAAGCCGCTTTCGGTCAGGATCGCGTCGAGCGCAACGTCATGGACTTCGTTCGGCACCGTCCCGACTTCCTGGCAGTCGAAGGCGACGCCGATCAGCCTTGGCGCAAGACCCCTCGCATGCAGGCGCGCGATCGCCCTGTCGTAATGTCCGGCGCCGTAGCCGATGCGGTGCCCCCTTTGGTCGAAAGCCGCAAGCGGGACCAGCATCAGCGTCGGATCGAGCACGGCCGCCTCTTCGCCGGGGCCCCTGGTGCCGAAACCCATATCGACCAAAGGCGTGTCGCGGGCGAGTTCGCGAAAGACGATCGTTTCGCGGTCGAGGATGGCAGGAAGCGCCAGGCGCGCACCGCGCTCCCGAAGCGCGAACATGAGCGGACGGATGTCCATCTCGGAGCGTATCGGCCAGAAACCCGAAACGATCGCATCGGTGGCGATATCGATCGCCGGAACGTGGTTCAGAAGCGCCATCGCCGCTTCGATCTGCACGGCGGGGTCTATTGCGTCGCGCCGCGCCAGCGCTTCGCTGCGATGCTGCTTCTTCAGTGCCTTGAGGTCCGGGGCCTTGAGGGATTCCATGGTGAACGCTTCGCCGGGGAGTGGAATAGCGGTACGGAAATAACCGCACGCCGAGCCGGATGCGGTCCCGAATCTGACATTTCGTGGCGAACCGCGACGACCGGTGGAGAGGTTTGATCCCGGGTGCCTACAAAGTAGGTGGGCGCCGTGTGTCCGAACCCACGGGTCCGGCCAGGGACAGCTCCCTAAGGATCAATAAGGCCCCGGGGATAAGTTACTCCTGCCGCGAAGCGCAGAACGCCGGCAGCGAATATAGTTTGGCTGTCCCCGCTTCGCCAGCGTCTTTGCGTTAAATTCGTCGGCCCGGCCCACTCCCTGCCAGGATCGGCGTATCGAAGGTCCAGGTGTTCCTATTCCGACACCCATCGTTTAGTTTGGCGCCTGCGAAGAGACGGGGGCACGGAAATGCACTTCGAAGGAACGGCCGCCTATATCGCCGACAAGGACCTGATGGTCGCGGTCAATGCCTCGATCGCGCTGGAGCGGCCGCTTCTGGTCAAGGGTGAGCCCGGAACCGGCAAGACGGAGCTTGCGCGCCAGGTCGCCGCCGCTCTCGGCCTCGATCTGATCGAATGGCACGTCAAATCGACGACGCGCGCGCAGCAGGGACTTTATGAATATGACGCGGTTTCGCGCCTGCGCGACAG
>SCRB01000136.1 GCA_004299545.1 Rhizobiaceae bacterium | reverse complement strand
GGATCGCCGACGATCACCGTCCGCCTGCTGCGCCAGATCGCACCCACCGCCTGCTGGGGAGCCGCCTGCCCCGCTTCGTCGATCATCAGCCAGGCGAGCTCCTCGCGGCCGACGCCGGCGAAGAGCCGCGGGAACGACGCGAACGTGGTCGATACGACCGGCACCACGAGGAAAAACGCATCCCATAGCGGCACCGGGCCGCCGTTGATCTGGCTCGGTGCGAGGCTTCCCTGCAGCAGATTTACGAAAGCGCTGAGCGTTCGCGAGAGCCGTTTCCACGCCGCTACGACGAATGCCTGGTGCAGCGCCATCGCTGCGATGAAGAGGTTCCGACGGGCTTCGAAAAGCGCCGGGAAATCGTAAGGGGCGGCCCGATGCATCGAATCCCGGTTGAGCGCCGCGAGATCCCAGTTCTTCAGCCTGTCAGAAGGAACCCGTGGGTCGGAAAGCAGGCGCTCGACGTTAGCCAGGTCCGCTTCTGCTCGCGCAAGCTGTCCCCGCACCGCGGCGATGGTCTGCTGTATGGAGTCGACGGCCGATTGCGCCCGGGTCGTTGCGCCCACCGCCTCCAGCAGATCCTGACTGGACCGGGAGACGACCCGATCCATCCGCCCGAGAATCACCACTGGGTCAAGCCCATCGATGACGCCATCGACCGGCTCGACAGCGGCGCACGCATCCGGGACGCCCGCATGCACCACTTCCGTCCAGCAGGCAGTGAGATGCGCTTCGGCGGCCTGGAAAGCCCGTAGACGTTCGGCTAGTTCCCGCTCGAGCGATTCCTCCTGGCCGACTCGATCCGCAGCGCTAGCCTCTTTCTCCCGCGCCTCGCGAAGCTGTGACTCGAGATCCACACCGTGTGCATTCCATCGGCGGCTGAACTGGGTGCGAAAGAGATCCGACAGGAAGCCCGGCCGACTCCGGTTATGAGACTCGACGTCGACCCGGATGCCCGCATGTGCCGCGGCGGCCCGCGCATGGGCTGCCCGTGCGTCATCCAGCGCACCGGCCTGCACCTGATCCCGCAGCGAGGTGTACGCGTCGCGCCGTTGTGTCATCCGCGCATGCGCCTCTGCCCAGACACGGCATACCGACAACTTCTGCCTGGCGCGCTCGTGCGCGGCCTGCATCTCATCCTGACGAACCCGCGACCGGTGCAGGGCTTGCGTCCCGACATCCAGGGCGGCAGCATGTTCGACGAGTGCGGCGAGCGCCCGGGATCTTGCCTCCGAGGCCTGAGCGCGCATCTGCACCGCGCCAGCGACGCGGGCGGCGAGCGCCGTCAGTTCGTCCACCTTGGCGCGAGCCTGCCGGTACCGCTTTCTGGCGAGGTCCCACGGCAGGGCTCCGTGCTCACCGGTTTTCACGAGATCCTGCACGGAACGCAAACGCAGTGGATCAGGCGGCGCGGACTTCTCGCCGGCCTTCGGCTTGCGCTGCAATCCCGCCAGCCAGAACCGGTTGGCGAACAGGCCGCGGTTGCCCTTGTTGCCGAGGACGGCCGCAACAAGCCCCCATCGCTCGCGGGCCGCTGCCCGCTGTTTCGCGCGAGGCGGTGCAGCCACGGAGTCCGCGACCACCGAGAAGTAGTCGACCTCCAGATCTGGGGCGATTGCCGGCAGCCCGGGCAGTTCCTTCGTAATGTTTTCGACCGCGCCATTGTTCGCGGACGAAACCACGATACCGAAGCCACGCACGCGGGGATCGAGCTCGTACGCAGGGTACGGGTAGTTCTCGATGGCGAGCGTCTTCGTGAAAGCGGATTCCGGCTCCCCGAACTGGACGAGCACGTCCGCTCGGTCGACGACGATCGCCGCGATGATGTCCTTGAGCATCGTCGTCTTGCCAGTCCCGGGAGGCCCGTTCACGGAAAAGATCCCGCCGTTCTCCGCGAGCTCGCGCATCATGGTATTGACGGCAAACTGCTGGGCCGTGACCAACGGGAACTTCGCCGGCCAGCAACCCGGTGTTTGCCTCGAGGGATGCACGCCGTCGATGAGATGGTTGACGTGCTTTTCTAGGTCGATACGACCTGTCGAGTCCTCGCCCTGGAGATAGGCCTGAAGACCGGCCCCGATGGATCCGGCGTCCACCGCGTCTGCAACTCTCTCCAGGTCCTCCGCATAAAAGCTGTTGAGCGGATCGTCTCTTGAAGTTGCGTCACCGGAGTCGTTCTCGGGAACCCATATTGCCTGGATACGCCACGGTTCCTGCTGCCCGGGAGTCCACCCGCACAGGGCAAACACCAGCGCGGTAATCGCAGCAACGTCACTTGATGTCACTGGCCGCGTCACCGGCTGCGCAGGACGAGCTAGATCCGTAGCAGCCGGATGGGCGTCGTCTTCTGCATCGTCCCGATCAGATTCGTCGGCGAGCAGCTTGCGCTCGACCATCAGATCAAGGATCTTCGAGCGAATTTTCTCTTCTAGGCCTTCCTTACCGAAGAATCCGCGAAAGCTGATAGCCCTGCCCGTGTCCGACGCACTCGCAATCTGCGTCATCGCCCACGGTACCGTACTCACGAAAATCTCCGTGCTCGCCATCCCGTCGGAGTTGACGTTCAGGACGACGCATGCCGTGGGTGATGCTGGACGGCGCTCCGACTGGTCGATGTCGTCGGCACTGAGGTAATGGCGGGCGGTCTCGACGAAGTAATCGCCGCCGAGGATTCCGGCGAAGAGCTGGAACCGACGGTTAGGGCCGATCTGCCGATCCACGATTGCGCGTTTGCGCGGGTCGTTCCAAGGCAGTTCGCTGTCGGATGCGTCCGATGCAAATGACCAGACCGAATCTTCCAGCTTCACGGCAGGGGGAGACTGTGGAGCAAGGTATTCGAGAGCCTGCCAGAAATTGATGGCAGCCTGAGCCTCTTTCCGGCAATCCCGGCCGGCGCGGTTTTCTGCGGGGATTTCAGATTTCGCGGACATTTTCAGTCGATGAGGTGTGAACACTCGCGCCTCACATTGCGTGCGAGTGAAAGTACATAGCCGTCGTTTCCGGCTGGATCTTCTGAAGGCGTTGGCACGGGCTCTCCTTGGTTTCGGTTCCGGAATCCTGTGCGAAGCGAGAACCGACGTATGTCCAGCCAGCAGCCACATCGGTTATCCTGCGCTTCACGCTTCCTGTCAGGAAGTATATATGCCATCAGGCCAATCTCCCTCCAGATTCACTTCAACATGCTCCGCGACCTGCACCCTGCGCAACACACCCAGTACGTGGCCGTGAACGACCTGCTCGGCGGCGAGCAGCCGCTGCCGGAACATCTCGACGCCGTCAACTTCACATACCGGGGCGTGCAGTGCCACGTGTACGGCGTGCTGCATGGCCTGAAGGGCGGAACAAACCTGCAATACCGCGAGTTCGTCAATCGGACAATCAGGGCCGCCGCCGGTCTGCGATTCGGCGAGACGCAGTTCAGGCGGCTGTTCGATGGTATCGACGTGGAAATGGACGACTGGCTCGAAATCCCGCCGCGGGACGCATTCATGATCCAGATCGCGGCGTCCCTGATGCCGTGGCGTTTTGCCCGCGTCGTTCGACAGTCCAGACGCGAAGGCCGCACGCCAACCGATCGCTTCGGCGCCGGCGGCGTGCGCCGCCTGCAGGACATCGGCGGCTCCCCGGCGTTTCACCTGCTGTCGCCGGACGAGCGCCGTCGCATTGCCGGGTTCCTGCCGCCGCACGCATACCTCGTCGAGAACTGCCGTCGGCGTCGGCGCACGGGCCAGTTCGCCGGGCCGGTCTTTCCGGACAGGGACTGGTTCTGGCTGGCGCGCATCGAGCCGTACATCAACATACCGCTGCGGAGCATCCACATGCTCGAATACGCCGTCGAGCGCGCACGGCTTGCCAACGCGGACGAGATCTCGCTTTTCGTGGGCGAGATCCACAACTCGGACATGGCGTGGTATTCCGGTTGGAATTTACAGACGGACCCTGACGAGCTGGTGCGAAACACGGTCAGTGCAACCATCAACCGGGCGCGGGAGTATGCCGCGTCGTCGCGACGGGCCTCGCGTCTGCCCTTCCTTGCGGCAACGCTGCTCGGCACCTTCACGCCGTTCATGCTCTGGCTGATCATAGGCGTCGTGGCCATACGTCTCCACCACCACCTCTGACGCTTCCAGTCAGGAATCAAGCGCGGGGGAATACGACCGCCAGCCCATGCCCAATCTTCTCGCGGCGCTCAAGCCGCGATCAGCGCCACGGCTTTCTTCCTAATGTCTGTGATTGCCTCTCTGGCGTCATCCAGACGTACAGCATGCGCCCATGTATCGAATGTTGGCTTCGGCTGACGCGAGCCGAGCTCGGGCCGTTCGGTATCGTAGTCAGCGAAGGCTAGCAGGACGGCATCGGCCGCATCAACGATGTAAGCCGGAATGCCGCCGTGGATCGCGTCGCCGATGC
>SCRB01000135.1 GCA_004299545.1 Rhizobiaceae bacterium | reverse complement strand
CCAATGGGCTGCGGCGGGAATGACCAGAAAGATCCCCATCGTGTCTTCCGAATTCGGTGGGGGTAATGAGCATATCATCCTGACGCCGAACGAATCCAATGGCATCATTTCGGTGTTCGGCTACTTCCAGGAACTGGATAACCCCGCCAACAAGTCGTTTCTGGAGCGGCTGCACGCCGCCAAGGTCGGCAACAAGGTCCCCTATGTGACGGAACACGCCGAGGCTACGTATAACGCCGTGCGGCATTGGGCGAATGGTGTGACCAAGGCGGGCGATGTCGATCGAATGAAGGTCATCGAGGCGATCGAAAGCGGGTCTTCATTCGAAAGCCCGGGTGGTGTTTCTACGATGGACGCGGCAACGCATCATTGCTGGATCACGCCACACATCGCGGTCGTGCAGGACAAGGGATTCAAGATCCTCGAATCGTTTGAGCGTCAACCGCCATCGGATACGGCCGCTGTCTGCAACCTGACCAAGAACCCGGGCGACACGAAGCAATACGAGATCGAATGATCCGCTTTCACCGGTGAGCGGCGGTCGGCCGTCACCGGTGTTGCCGCAAACCGGAGCCTTTCATGGTTAGCTGGAAACGGTCGCTTCACCCCCGAGGGCGCTGCGATCCGCGCCGAGTGTGCAGGCCGTTTCTACCGGTACGACCTGCGACACGCGCCTTGACCCTGAACCGAATTGCTTCTGGCGGAACGATTCCATCCGGCTACGAAAGCCTATGAATCTTGGATTTCATTCTAGTGGTCTTACTCCAGATCGCTAGCGCGATTGGTAATCTGGCGCTCGTCTGTGCGGGGTTGGCCGTCATCTTCGGAATGATGCGGGTCATCAATCTCGCGCATGGAGAATTTATAATGCTTGGCGGTTTCGCCGCTGTTCTCAGCGTCCATGCCGGCGTCAATATATGGCTGGCCATGCTGGTGGTTGCGCCACTGACGGTAGCCGCCGTCGGGCTGATTGTTGAGCGTCTCATTATGCGCCGGCTCTACGGCCGGATGGTCGATACCATGCTTGCCACCTGGGGTGTCAGTCTGCTGCTCATCGGGCTGACCACTACCCTGTTCGGAAATCGGGTGGTGGGCATTGCCGCTCCTCTCGGAAGCTTTCGGATAGGCGGTTACAGCATCGGCGCCTATGAACTGGTCATCACGCTGATCAGCATCGCCATTTTCGTGGGCGGCTATCTCCTGCTCCGCTGGACGCCGCTGGGGCTTGTGGCCCGGGCAACGATGCAAAACCGTGAAATGGCTGCATCGCTCGGAATCGAACCGTCACGCGTCTATGCGGTTACGTTCGGTATCGGCGCCGCCCTGAGCGGGCTTGCGGGAGGGCTGCTCGCGCCGCTTTCCGGCGTCGTGCCTACTATGGGCGTCGCCTATGTCGCCAAGGCTTTCATCACCGTCATCACCGGAGGAGCCAGCATTATCGTCGGAACGGCGACAAGTTCGCTTCTGCTTGGCAGCATCAGCACGCTCACCACATTTCTGACGACCCCGGTGGTAGGCGACGTGGCGCTCCTGGTTTCCGCCACCATCTTCCTTCGTCTTATGCCGACCGGCATTACAGGGCGCATCTTCAGAGGCGCGCCATGAACCGCCCTCTCATGCTCGTGCAGATCGGGCTGGCAATGGCCGTCGGCCTTGCAACGATGGTGTTGTTTCCGCTTGTGGCGCCTCTCTACGGCGTCATCAACGCGACGCTCTATACCAGCATGGCCATCTTTGCGCTCAGCCTCGCCCTGCTCTGGGGGTTCGCCGGCATCCTGTGCTTCGGACAGTCGGCCTTTTTCGGCCTGGGCGCCTATGCCTATGCCATAGCCGCGATCAATTTCGGCGACACCACGATCGCCTGCGCCTTCGCCATCCTGGTTCCGGTCCTGTTCGCCGCCGCGCTCGGCTATTTCCTCTTCTACGGACGCTTGAGCGATGTCTATCTCGGCGTCATCACGCTGACCGTCACGTTGATCCTGTTCAAGCTCATCAACAGCACGGGCGGCGATTCCTGGCGCATCGGGAAGGCGCGTATCGGCGGCTTCAACGGAATACCCGATACGCCGCCGCTGCGCGTTCCGTTCGGGGGCGAAATCCTCAGCCCCACGCAGTTGTTCGTCTTTGCGATCATCTGCCTTGTCGTCGTCTATACGTTCTGCAAATGGCTGGCCTTGACCCGCTTCGGACGGGCAATCGCCGCGGTAAGGGAAAACGAGGTCCGGGCGGAGCTTCTGGGCTACAACGCCAAGCGATTGAAGCTCGCCATCTTCTGTATTTCGGCCGGTCTCGCCGGTCTCGCCGGCCTGCTTTTCGCCAATACGGTCTTTGTCAGCCCGACGATATTCGGCCTTTCAATGGCGGCGCAGGTGCTGATCTGGGTCATCGTCGGGGGCCTCGGCACGTTCGTCGGGCCGGTCGTGGCCTCTATCGTCTTGCAGATGGTGGCGGTGTATTTCGGCAAGCTCGGCTGGATCGACCCCAACATCGTGCTCGGCGCCCTGCTGATCGCCTTCGTGGTCTTCGTTCCGAGCGGCCTGCTTCCTACCGCGACGCGCATCGCAGGTATCCTGAAGAACCGCGCCGGCAGCCGAGGGCGCGCCGGACAGGCGCTCCCCGGTGAGGTCGGCGAGAGGCAGGTATCATGAGCGCGCCGATCCTCAGAGCCCAAGGAGTGGCGGTGCACTTCGGCGGTGTGAAGGCACTCGACGGCGTCGATCTTTCCGTCGATCGGGGCGAATTGCGCTGCCTGATCGGTCCGAACGGCGCCGGCAAAACGACCTTCTTCCGCTGCCTGACCGGAGTGCTGAAGCCCACCCTCGGCACCATCGTCTTCCGCGACGAGAGCATCGGCGGCTGGGAGCGTCACGAGATCGCCCGCGCCGGAATCGGCATCAAGACGCAGGTGCCCAGTCTTTTCGACGGCCTCAGCGTCGAGGAGAACCTGTGGCTGTCGCTGCGCAAGGTCGCGGAGGAGCGTCGGCGCCAGGAACTTATTCTGGAAGTGCTCGACCGTATCGGCATTGCGGACCTGCGTAAGCTGATCCTGGGCCGCATGGCGCATGGCCAGCGTCAACTCGTCGAACTGGCTATGGTCGTCGCCAGCTCGCCCGAGCTTGTTCTGCTCGATGAACCGGCTGCAGGCATGACCGACGCAGAGGTCGAGCGGCTTGCTCGCGTGATCCTCGATCTGAACAGCAACCACACCGTCGTGGTGGTGGAGCACGACATGCAGTTCATCCGCATGATCGCTAACATCGTGACCGTATTCCATCAGGGCAGGGTCCTGGTCGAGGATCATGTCGAAAGCATCCTGCACGACGACCGTGTCCGGGCTGTCTATCTGGGGAAGAAGAATGTCGAATGAGATCCTCACGGTGACGGGTCTCAGGGCCGGCTACGACCGCATTCCCATTCTTTTCGGTATCGACTTCAACGTCGCGTCGGGTGAGTTCGTCGGCATTCTCGGCCACAACGGCATGGGCAAGTCGACCCTTCTGAAGACACTGATGGGGCATCTGCCGGCCACGGGCGGCAAGATAATTTTCGACGGAGACGACATTACCAGCCTGTCCCCGGCGCAACGGGCACGCCGTGGCCTGGGCTACGTACCGCAGGGTCGGCAGATATTTCCGGCGCTGAACGCGCTCGACAATCTGCGCGTCGGCGCCGCCCGGCTCGACCGCGCCTCGGCCAGCCATGCTATCGAGCGCGTCCTTGAGGAGCTTCCCCGGCTGAAGCCGATACTGACCCGCGCCGGCGGCGTGCTCAGCGGAGGCGAGCAGCAGATTCTTGCGCTCGGCCGATGCCTCTGTTCACAGCCGAGGCTCGTTCTGCTTGATGAGCCGACGGAAGGGATCCAACCGTCCATCATCGAGGAGATGAAGGAGATCCTGCGCGCGCTGTCGCGCTCGCGCAGGATGAGCGTGCTTTTGGTCGAGCAGAATCTCGACTTCATCAGTGATCTGGCCGACCGCGTGCTGGTGATCCAGCGCGGCCTTCTGTCCGAGGAGGTCGATCCTGAAGTCCTGCGCCGCGGCGAAGTGGTCGCCGGGTACCTGCCGTCTTCAGACGACGTCATCAAATCTTGAAGAGAGAGGCTGAACAATGCTGACGATCACCGCAATCATCCGCGTCCGGAAGGGCTACGAGCAGACTATGCTGCAGGCGCTTCGGGAGGTCGCGGAGCATGTCCGCGAGAACGAAGCGTCCACCGTTGGCTTTTTCGTATCCCAGGATGTCTCCGACCCTTGCCGATTCACGACCTATGAGCGGTTCGCCGACCAGGCTGCCATGGATATTCACAACGGCTCGCCGGTGGTGGCGCGTTTCTTCGGCATCGCCAAACCCATTCTCGACGGCGAGGTGACGCTGCTCACCTGTCAGGAAGTATCCGCCAAAGCCTGAGGCGACATCGCTCCATTTTGCAAGGAGATCAACATGAATGTACCCGTCACTCTGAAACGGCTCGGCCCCGATGCCGGCAAGTTCGTCGAGAAGAACAAGAAGCTCTTTATCGACGGCAGATGGGTCGAGGCCGCTTCGGGCAAGACTTTCGAAGTGATCGATCCTGCCACCGGACGGGTTTTCGATCATGTCCCGGCCGGCGACAGGATTGACATCGATCGTGCCGTTGCGGCAGCGCGGCGCGCTTTCGACAACGGCCCATGGGCTTCGATGACCCCGGCGGACCGGGGAAAGCTGGTCTGGCGCCTGGGCGACCTGGTGGAAAAGCATGCCGACGAGATTGCGCAGATCGAGGCGCTGGACAACGGCAAACCGGTCAATGACGCGCGCTTTGGCGACGTCGCCTTTTCCTACGATCTGCTGCGCTACATGGCGGGATGGAGTACCAAGATCACCGGACAAACGATTTCATTGTCGTCCGGCGCGCCGTTTCACGCCTATACCCTGCGTGAGCCGGTTGGGGTTTGCGGCCAGATCGTGCCGTGGAACTTCTCCTTCATGATGGCCGTATGGAAGATCGCTCCGGCGCTGGCGGCCGGCTGCACGGTCGTTCTCAAGCCCGCGGAGCAGACGCCGCTGACGGCGCTGCGCCTTGCCGAACTGGTCGAGGAAGTCGGGTTTCCCGCAGGCGTATTCAACGTCGTCACCGGCTTTGGCGAGACCGCCGGCGCCGCGCTGGCCGCTCATCCGGATGTCGACAAGATCGCTTTCACCGGTTCCACGGAAGTGGGCCGGAAGATCCTCGCTGCCGCCCAAGGCAATCTCAAGAAGGTTTCGCTGGAACTCGGCGGCAAGTCACCCATGATCGTTTTTCCGGACGCCGATCTGGAAAAGGCGATTCCTGCGGTCGCCTCCGGCATATTCTACAATATGGGCCAGACCTGTTCGGCGGGAACCCGGCTCTACGTCCACGAAGATGTGTCCGGTGCGGTCCTGGAAGGGGTTGCAAAACTTGCCGGGGCCATGCCGATAGGACCGGGGCTCGATCCGCGCAGCCAGGTCGGCCCGCTGGTATCAGACGAGCAGTTTTGCAAGGTGCGCGGCTATATCGAGGCCGGTGTCAAGGAGGGCGCCGAACTCTTCGCCGGCGGCAAGCGCGTTGGAGACACGGGCTATTTCCTAGAGCCGACCATTCTGGCCAAAACACGCAACGACATGTCGGTGGTGCGTGAGGAGATTTTCGGGCCGGTCCTTTGCGCGGCGAGTTTCGATGACTCTGGCATCGATGCCGTGGTCCGTGAGGCCAACGATTCGGTCTATGGACTTGCCGCCAGTGTATTCAGCCGCGACGTCAGCACCGTCCACAAGGTCGCCAAGCGATTGAAGGCCGGTACGATCGGCGTCAATACACACCATGTTGTCGATCCGGCGCTGCCATTCGGCGGCTTCAAGCAGTCGGGCTGGGGCCGCGAGCAAGGCTTCGAGGCGATCCAATTGTACACGGAAGTCAAATCGATCGGCATAGCACTTTGAATCAAATGAGAAACCAGCGCGGGAGCATAGCCTTCATTGCACGCAGCGTCGGAGCCGGTTGCGGGGAAGGTTAAACGCCGGCCGTGGTCCGGGCACGCATCACCATGCCGAAAAGGTCGCGCGGATCGTCGGGATCGGCGAGAAGGTCGAGCTCGTCGTAACAGGGAAAGTCCTTCAGTTTCTCGTGCACGAAACGCAGCGCGGAAAAGTCCTCGATGGCGAAGCCGACGGAATCGAAGAGCGTAATCTGCTCGCTGCTCGTGCGCCCCTTCCGCCGCCCCGCTATCACCTCCCACAGTTCCGTCACAGGATGGTCGGGCGGCAATTGCTGGATCTCGCCTTCGACGCGCGTCTGCGGCGTATGCTCGACGAAGATGCCGGAACGCAGCAGCACCGCCTTCTGCAGCTCTGTCTTGCCTGGACAATCGCCGTCGGCGGCGATTG
>SCRB01000134.1 GCA_004299545.1 Rhizobiaceae bacterium | reverse complement strand
TGCCGAAAACGGTCGTCGCGAGTTCCCACATGACGATGACGGCCGCGAAGCCCGCGACCGCGGGCAGGATGCCGAGAATATACCTCCACGCGCGCTTCATGCCTCAGCCCAGCCATCGTTCCAGGTTTTGGGCGACGAAATCATCATCGGCCAGATCGGCGTGGCTGGTGCACACGCGCTCGATCTCCTCCTTCTGACCCGGGCTCAGGCCCTCGTTCGGATCGAGGCACCATATGCCTTCCAGTAGTCCCTGGCGGCGAAGGATCTCGTGACAGCCGGCGATGCAGCCATGAAAATCGTTGGCGACGTCGAAAAACGCACTGTTGCAATCCGTGACCCTGCTGTCCAGCGCCAGGAGGTCCGGGGGAATTGAAGCGGAAAGTGATGCCGCGCGGCAGCGCTCGTAGAGAGCGACCGCCTTTTTCGTCCAGACCGACCAATGGCCAAGCAGCCCGCCCCTGAAACGGACCGTCACCGGCCGTCCGGCACGCATGGTGACAAGGGGCATGATCAGGTCGAGGATGATATGGTCGTCATTTCCCGTGTAGAGCGCGATGCGGTTTTCGCTTCCCGCTTCGACAAGGCCGCGCACGACGTCCAATGTCCGATAGCGGTTGAATGGCGCTACCTTGATGGCGACGACATTGTCGATCGCCGCGAACCGGGTCCAGAAATCCGCGCCCAGATCGAGTCCGCCCACCGCCGGTTGGAGATAGAAGCCGATGAGGGGGATCTCCCGCGACACGGCCTCACAATGATCGATCAGCGCATCGGTATCCCTGCCCTTCATCGCCGCGAGGCTGAGCAGGCCGGCATGATAGCCAAGCTTGACGGCGGTCCGGGCTTCCAGAGCCGCCTGCCGCGTCGGTCCGGTGACCCCGGCGACCATGGCGAGCGGACGGTCCGTCCACTCCCGAGCCGTCTCGGACGCGAGCGACAGGACCTCCTCGTAAAGGCCGGCCTCGCGAATCGCGAACTGCGTCGTGTGGACGCCGACTGCGAGGCCGCCGGCGCCGGCGTCGATATAATAGCGACTGAGCGCACGCTGGCGGCGGCGGTCGAGCTTACGATTGTGGTCGAGCGCCAGCGGATGCGCGGGAATGGCCGTGCCTCGGCCGATCAGCTCAAGCGGTGTCGTCGGGTGCGTCTCGGCCATCATCCGAACTCCGGTCCCGCAACCGCAAAAAGCCTTTCCGGTTTGCCGAAAGGCATCGTCGACCCATAAGCCATGCGGGAAAAGCTGCGCTGGCGGGTAAAGCCGTGTCGCGCGAGCATCTCCCCGATGTCCCGCTGCCGCACCGGCACGTCGATGAAGACCGTTCCCCTGGCGGCCGTCAGGACCGAGCCGAGAAGCTTCAAGGCCTCCGCGACGCTCCCGGCGACGATCGGGCCAAGTTGAAGGGCCTTCCGGCCGGCGCGGATCAGGGCAAATCCCGTTCCGCCAGGGCTGACGAAGGCGCGTGATCCCGCGCGGTCGAGGAATCCGGCAAGGATCGCGCCGCGTGGCGCGCCAAGGGCTTCCGCGTCGAGCGCGACGACGGTGGTGAGATCGGAGGATTTGTCGTCCTTAATATCGCTTGCAGCCGAGCCTCCTTCCGACCGGCCCTGCCAGCGCTCGATCGAAAACAGACTGCGGAACCCCTGCTTCGCATAAACGGTCTCGCCCGTCGGCGTGGCGTCGAGAACCGGAACAAGCCGCTGGCCGCGGAGATGATCGATAGAGAGATCGACAAGACGCGTGGCGAGACCTTCGCGCCGGCGCGCGCTTGTCACCAGAACCATGGAGATGAAGCCGAAATTCTCTTCGTAAGGAAGCGCCGCTGCTGTGGCGACAAGCCTTGTCTCCGCATCGCGGATGCCGAAAGTGCGGCCATTCTCGATGAAGAGACGCCAATCATCTTGCGTCTGGTTCCATCCCGCTTCATCGGAAAGCGCAAGGCAGGCCTCGGCGTCGGCTCCGGCAAGCGGAACGATGGCCAGATCCTCAGAAGGCGCCATCGCGAACCTCGTATTTGGTCGGCTTGTTGTGGCTCACCTGGCCGCGCGCAACCCAGTCGGCGACCCAATCCAGCATCGCGCCAAGGGGCACGGAAGGATAGCCAAACAGCTTGGCGGCTTCGGCCGTGTTGGTCAGCCATGCGGTTTGCGCCTCCTGGCCGACGATCTCGGGCTGGACACAGAGACGCCGGCCGAACTCTTCCGCAAGCCAGCGCACCGAAAGCGTTTCGGGCCCGCTGACATTGAGGGGGGCGGTGGGCGACGCGCAATGCGCGAGGCATCTGAGCGCCTGCGCGTTGGCGTCGCCCTGCCAGATGACGTTGACGTGGCCCATCATCGAAACGTCGATCGGCGTTCCCGCCTTCACCCGGCTGGCGAGATCGAAAAGCACGCCGTAGCGGAGATCGATCGCGTAGTTCAGCCGGAACAGCAGCCCCGGCGTGCCGTACCGCGCGGAGAAATATTCGAAGATGCGTTCGCGCCCGAGGCAGGACTGCGCATATTCGCCGCGCGGGCCGGGCGCCGTCTGTTCGGTCGCCCCCTGATGAAAGACATCGACAAGCGGATAGATATTGCCGGTCGAAAAGGCGACGATGCGGCTTTCGCGGAAAGCCGAGGCAACGAGTGCCGGACTGTGCACATTCATCGCCCAGGTCAACGCCTGGTCTTCGCTTGCGCCGAATTTCCGCCCGGCCATGAAGACTACATTCTTCAGCCGCGGCAGCGCCTCAACCTGCGCCTCGTCGAGGAGGTCGGCGGCGATGGTTTCGATGCCCCACCCTTCGAGACGCTCGCGCAGCCCGGCCTCGCTGAAACGTGCAACGCCCACGATCCGCTTCTGTGGCGCTGCATTGCGCGCGAGGCGTGCAAGCGTCGGCCCCATCTTGCCGGCAACGCCAAGGATGATGATGTCGCCGTCGACCGACTGAAGATCGCGGACAAGCGCCTTGCCTGGTTCCGCGAGAAAGGCTTCGAGCTGTCCGACATCGTCGAAGCGAGGCGGGAGGTCGGAAGCGACGCTATCTGTCGTCACGCCCTCGTCCGAAACGGCTGCCCTCTTCCCGGCGACAAGCTGCATCACAAACTCCAGCGCATATTGAGCAGGATTACGCTAGCGGCATTTGGGCCACTTTTCAACTACCTGGTTGAAAGTTTGTGCATTGGCCGCACAGCCGTTCTTCATCGCTCGCCACGGGCCGCTCCGACAAGTGTCCGCAGCCTGTCGAGCGCCGCTCTTGTCTGTGCCACAGAAGGAAACAAATGTGGCTCGACGGCAATTGCCCCGCTATAGCCGTCCTTCACGAGCGCCTTGACCTGGCCCTGCCAATCGACATCGCCTTCCGGCAGGATTTCCCATGTCCCGTCGGGGTAGCGACGCGCGTCCTTAAGATGGATGTTGCGGACGAAGCGCTTCGCGGCCTCATAGCCGTCCGGATAGGGGATGTCCCCTTCGATGAGCGCGTTGGCCGGATCCCAATTGAGCCCAAGAGAGGGGTTGCCGATCCGCTCGACGAGTGCGGCTGAGTGCATTCCCGTATCGGCCCAGTGTCCTTCCTCCGTCTCGATGAGAAATTCGAGACCGGCCTTTTGTATCATCTCGGCGGCTTCGGAAAGCGTTTCGACGACCGCAGCGGGCGCCTTTCCGCCCGGCAGGCCGGATCGGTGAAAACTGAAGTCGATGATGAAACGGGCTCCTGCTTCCACCGCCAGTTCGATCGCCTGCGGCAGAAGCGTGTGCAAATGGTGTTTGATCTCCTTCTTCCCATCCTGCCATTTCCGGAACTGGCCGGCGCCCATCCAGAAGAGGTTGGAATGGTCCGGAGCTGTGTCGGGAGAAGCGCCTTTGAAAAGGCCCGGGGAAAGAGCGGTGATAGTGACATCGAAATCGCGGATGGCTTTCAACAGGCGATGACGCGCATAGGCCGAGAGGCCCGGGACGCGGGTTTCGTATACCCCCCGCAGCTCATAATGCGCCACGCCCCATTCAAGGCCCAGTTCGAAAGCCGTTTCCGGATCGGCAGACAGTTCGTCCGTAACGATGCTTGGTGTCACTGGAGGGTCCTTTCGGGCAAAACTGCTCACAGGACCCTATCCGGAAAGGCTGCCTCTTATCAACCATACGGTTGATAAGAGGCAGCCAGAGCGTGACCCGGAGTGCGGGTGAGGGCTTTCCGAAAGATTATGCGCCGAGGCCTGCGAGCGTCAGTTTCACGATATGGTCGCGGTAGGAGCGGACGGCGCGGGGCTGCGTCAGATCCCTGCCGAAGATGGCTGAAAGCGTCAGACCGTTGGCGAAATAGAAGAAGGTCATTCCCGCTATCGACACATAAAGTTCGAGAGGATCGATGTCAGAGCGGAATATCCCTTCCCTGACGCCCCGTTCGAGCGCTTCCGACAGGAGAGCGATGAGGGGAGAATTGGTCTGGAGTGCCATCTCCGATCCCCGCACATGACGGGCGCCATGTGCGTTCTCGTCGGAGAGCATGCGGATGAAGTCGCGATGCTTGTCGAGATATTCGAGCGAAAAATCGATGAGCCTGACCATCGCCTCGCGCGGGGGCAGCGCTGTCAGGTCGAGTTCACGTTCGAGCGCCCGTATTTCCGCATAGGTTGCTTCGAGGGCCGACTTATAGAGTTCGTCCTTGCTGCCGAAATAATAATATACGAGCTGCTTGTTGGCTTTGGCGCGGCGCGCGATCTGGTCGACCCGTCCGCCCTCAAGGCCCTTTTCGGCGAATTCGGCCCGCGCCGCTTCCAGGATCGAAGCCCGCGTGACTTCCGGATTGCGCCGATTGCGAACCGGTTTGGTGGCAGAAGGTGAAACGATCGACATCATCATCCCGTGCTTTGAGGCGAGGACACAGACCCTCCCTAAAGCCTCGCACCGTTTCCTTCAATCGCCGGAGACGATTCCCGCTTCGATGATCCCTCTTATATACCCGATCGAACGGGCGGCCGAGGCTGGGCCGTCCGGCTCGTAGATGAACGGCTCGATGGCCATGGTACCCGTATAGCCGAGTGCCGACAGGGCATTCATGATGGGAGCGAAGGGGAGCTTTCCCTCGCCGGGACCGCGACCGTTCGGATCGTTTAGATGGACGTGGCGGATGACGCCCTTTGGCACCCATTGCCGCAGAAGGGCGGGAATGTCCTCGCCATTCGAGGCGGCGGCATAGCAATCGACCATGGTGCCGAGCGCAGGCGAGCCGATCGCATCGATGATGGCAAGCGCCTCCTCGATCCGGGTGACGAAGCCGGTGGATTTCCGCGCGAGCGGCTCGATATAGTAGCGCAGGCCGGCCTCGGTCGCCGCCTCCGCCATCGCTGCGAAATAGGCGACGCCCCGTTTGCGGCCCTCTTCCTCATGGCCGGGGGCGAGCTGCCTTTGTGCCGGGGATCCATGTACCAGATAGGCGCCTCCCAATTCCGCACAGAGCGCGACGAGGCGGCAGCCGACATCGACCGTCTTATTGAAGACGGAAGGGTCGGTGCTCGTGATCGAAAGCCCGGCGGGCGATGCGAGCAGCCAATGTAACCCGCTGACGGCGGTCCCCTCCTCTGCCGCGACCGACCGAAATTCCGCTATGGCAGCCGGCGCCAGCCGATGCGGTGTTTCGGAAAGAGTGAACGGCGCGACTTCCATTCCGTCATAGCCCAGTTGGTGGGCGAGAATACATTGTGCACGAAATTCAAGGTCGCGGATGACCTCGGTGCAGATGCTGATGGGAAAGGCCATGTTCCACTCGCTCCGGGGCTACCCTTCGAAACGCTTTTAAACGTCCTGGATGTTATATGCCGACGCTCCTTGCGCCTGCACCATATTCGCATGAACAGTCCAGAAGGAGAATCCCGCTGCATCGAGATAGCGACCTCACGCGCCTCCGTGACCGGCGACCGGGATCATCACCCGCCAGGGCTTCTTCGCGTGCTGTAGTGTTTGCCATTTGCTCGGCTCTTATCTCATGTCTCGCGGGCCACGACCTTTTCGAAGGAGACCCGACCCTCGAAAAAAGATAGGCCTGATGTAGCCGATCAAACGGAAAGCTCTTGTCGATGACAGGCCACTGGCCATGCCGGGTGATCACCTTCGTCAGGCACCGCCTCCGCCATGATCGTCACAGCCCGTAGATGCGGAAGGTGGGGCGGCCCGACAATTCGCGCACGGTGCTTAAGCTCACCAGCCGGTCGAACAGGCGACGCAGGCCGCGATCGCTCATGCCGGCGATCCTTTCGGAAGCGACGACCGCGTCGTCGGACAGAAGCCTTTCGATAACAAGATCGGATGCCTTCGCCCTCAGTTTCGGGGCGAGGGCGAGCAACCGGTCGGCGCGGCGTCCGAGTTCGGCGGACAGATCGATGGCGCGCAAGGCGGCGCGCGCCTGCCCGGCGAGCAGACTCTTTGCCCGGGCGCCTTCTTCGTCGGTGCTCGCCGCAGCGAGGACGATTCCTGACCGGCGCGGACGACCGGTGCCGAGACCGGCAACCACCTCCGTCCCCAGCAGCGGCACCGCATGCGTCCAGCCGAGGCGCCGTGCCAGCAGGGCATCGGCGAGCCAGGCGCCGACGGCGCGCCCGAACCCGTGTCGCTCGGCGGCCACGAAAGCGCCGGCCAGCATGGCGACCATGCCCACGTCGGCGCCGAGCGGCCGAAGCTCGTCCACCAGATCGCCGGCCATCGCGGCGTCGGGGGCATAACCAAACTCTTCCATGACCGCGGCCAGGCTTTTCGCCGTCAGCAGGTCCTGAGCGGGCCTTCCAGCCAGGCGGCGCCAGGCCAGCAGCAGAAGGCCGGCGGGCCCGGGGGTCGCAGACCCGGACAGGCTATCGGCGGGGCGCGTGAGGACAACCATATCGCGCAACGCCGCCTCGTCCTCGACGCGGCCCGCCTGCTTCGCCGTCACAGCGGCGGCCGAGAGGGCGAGCCGCCGGCGCCAGGCGCCGGCGCAGCGCTCCTGCCGGCGGACCGCCGCGTCGAGCGCGCCGATGGCGGCGCCCGTCACAGCCGCAACGTCCTCGATCTCTTTCCCTGCAAGGCTTTGCGTATCGGCGACGGCGCGGCGCAGCCAGTTCGGCACCGGCACCGGCATGGCAACCGCAGCGGCACTGGGCAGGGCGGCGTGAGTGCTTATGGAAGGTTTCGGGCGCGCAATCATCGCCGGCAGGATGAAGCACTGCGGCGCTTTTGGCAATGGTCTTGCACGCCAAGCGCCGCGCCTGTCCTGGGCATCGAACAGGCGATAAGATTGCGTTATGGCTGGCCATTGACCGGCCAGCTTCGACCCATGGCATATGGACAGTAGATTGACCACAACACGATAATCCTACATGAGAGCTGCGTCTCTCACGAATCCGTCCCATCTACCCTACCCTCCTGTCAGGTGACGGGCCATTGGCTTTGAGCGCAGCCATGAGCATAGGACCGACGGAAAACTGCCCTGCCCTCGCCTTTTCGGTAAGGGCTCTGAGATAGCCGCCGGCGGAGTTGATGTGGTTGGCGCGCT
>SCRB01000133.1 GCA_004299545.1 Rhizobiaceae bacterium | reverse complement strand
CGCTGAAGACGCCGCCGGTCGTGTCGAAGGAGGCGAGGCCGCCGCCGGTGATCGCCCAGGTTAGCGCCGGATCGGGAGCGCCAAGCGGGCGCCACTGGTCGTCCGCTGTGACCGTGACCGGGCGCGGCGTCACCGCGAAGACGCCACCAACGTAGGCGACGGTGTAATTGCCCGCCGCCGCGCCCGAAAGCGCGCCGCCCGAAGCGGCGGTCGCATAGGTGCCGACATCCGACGTGGGGGTCGCATTCGCCGTCACCGTCACGCCGCCCAGCAGCGCGTCCGTCTGGCCGCTCTTCCAGCCGCTTACCGAATAGCCAAGGTCGGGAACCGCGTCCCCATAGACCATCGACCCGCCGGAAGCGATAACGGTCAGCAATGCCGGGTCAACGGTCCAGACGCCGCCGCTCGTCCCTGTCACCTTGTAATTGGCGTTGGTCAGCGTACCGGCCACGCTCACCGGGTGGTCGCCCGCGCCGGTCGTCGGCCCGATGCCGAAGCTGTTCGACAGGCCCGCCAGCACAGTCACGGCCTCGCCCGGTGCGAGATTGGCCGCTGACAGGCCCGGATCGGCCGGGCTGTCGCCATAGACCGACGTACCGCCCAGCGCCGTCACCGTGACCGGCCGTACCCCGATCGTCAGCGTGCCGGGCGCATAGGCGATATGGTAGTTGCTGCTGCTCAGGCCGGACGCCGCGATCGTATAATTGCAGGCGTTCTTCGCGCCCTGGCTGTCGCCGCCCCAGGCAAGCGTCCCGCCGAGCACCGGGGCACCCTCGCCATTGACGAAGCCGGTATAGCTCACTCCGTTGCCGCCGCTCCAGGTGGTTCCGTCATAGGTCTTCCCGGCATCGTTCGCCGTAACGGTCAGATCGGCCTGGGTAATGGCGGCCGTGGTCGTCGCCGTCGTCGAAGCCAGTTGATAGTTGCCCGCCGCCGCGCCCGACAGCGCCAGGTCCGTTGCCGTCACGATCTTGCCTGTACCGGCATCTTTGTCGGCAAAGGCAAGGCCGGTGAACGTCCCGCTCACCGCGTCGCCCGTGTCGATGTTGCCGAACCCCGTCACTGAACCCGCCGCTACCGTCGTCCCGTCATAGATCTTGTCGTTCGCCGACAGGATCGCGGTCAGGACGCGCGGATCCACCGTCAGCCGGCCCGTGCTGGCAAAATTGAAGCTGTAGCCGGCCGCGGAGGTCAAGCCATTGTCGGCAATGGTGATCGTATAGGGTCCGCCGGCGACGCCGGCGCCGGCGGCGGTGCCGGGCGAACTCAATTGCGGCGTGCCGGAATAGGCCGTCGCCGCCGTGTCGCCGAGATAGGCGCCGGCGATGCCGGGCATCAGGCCGCTGACCGAATAAGTGAGCGGCGCGCCGGTATCGCCGTAGGTCTTGCTTACATCGTCGGACGTGAAGGTCAGTGTCGGCTGGTAGGCGAAGACGTAGCGGTTGCCGGAAGCGGTTATCGGAGCGAAGGCGGTGGTATTCCAGACGGCGGTGTTGCCGCTGTCGAGAGCGCCGAAATTGTGGCCGCCGGCGGGAGACGCAAGATAGACCAGCCAGCGCGCATTGGCGGGATCGACCGAAAGAGCGTCCGTCCCGGCCTGGTTGTCGAATTTGCCGCCGACGGCGAGTTGGATCGCGTCGCCGGTTCCCAGGGCCGTCAGGCGGGCGTCGGGAGCCATGGTGAGATCGCCGCCGGCGCTGACGCGAACGGTTCTACCGCCGACAATCTGTACGCCGTTGTTGGGCGCGCCGCCCAGTTCGACATTGCCGCCGGCGGCGACGTTCAGGTCTCCCGCCTGCGTGACCAGCGCGGCGTCCGCGCCCATGGACCAATCGCCATTGACCGCCACCGTCAGCGGACCGGTTCCAGCAACGATGGCCGAGTTCTGCTCCATGGTCAGGTCGCCGCCGACGGTCATGGCCAGCGAACCGCCGCCGACACCATTGATATCCCCGGCGTACATGCCGTTGCCGCTGGCGACGGTGACGTCGCCCGCCGCCAGCAAGGTCAGGTTCAGCGGCGGCAGAGCGAAGCTGCCGTCCCATGTCAGCAGTGGCGCGCTGGCCTCGATCCGCGCGCTCGTTTGCGGCGGGCCGGGATAGAAACCGACCTCCGCCTGACCGGGGTTGCAGCCGCACACGCTGGTATCGTACAGGAAGACGCTGCTATCCGGCACCTGGGTAAAAAGCGGCGCGCCGGTGCCGTCGCCATAGAGGCCGCGGTCCATCATGGAGGCGATCTCGGTGAGCGACGCCAATCCCGTCTTTATGGTGACGGTGTCGGCATAGAGGTCGAGACCGCTTGCTATGCCCTGACTGACGCCCGGAAGGCCGTATGCCGGCGTCTCGCCGATGGCGTCGGCACGGCTGGCGGTGGTGCCGCCGAAGAAGTGCTCGCCGGTCAGCCAGGTGAGGGCCGAACTGCCCGCCGCCACCGGGTCGGTCATGAAATTGTAGTAGCCGTTGGCGCCGGTGTAGCCATAGGCGGCGACATTGCCGTCGATGCTCAGCCCGACGCCGAGCCGGTCGTTACCGCCGGCGATGTCGATGGCGGTGCCGGACACCACGCTGGGACCCGCCGGGAAGCGCCATGCGAGGTAAGGATAGGAGATGCCGGGCAGGATGCCCCACACACCCGGATCGAAACCGGTCGGCAACGCGGCCTGCAATGCGGCGGTGGTGAGGCCGCCGGTGCCGGTCTGCCCGGTGGTTTCCTTGTCGAAATAGCTGGCGGTGATGCTGCCGCCCCCATAGCCGACCAGTCCGCCGACATTGTTCGCGCCCGACACCGCGCCGGTGGCGTAGCTCTGTGTGACGGTGCCGAGCTGTTGCCCGACCAGTCCGCCGACAGTGTCGTTGCCGCGCACCGCACCGGTGGCATAGGCCTGCGCGATGCTGCCGCCATCCTGCCAGCCGACCAGCCCGCCGACATAAAAGCCGGTGCTGCTTCCCGCTACGGCGCCGGTGGCGTAGGCCTGCGCGATGCTGCCGCCGTCCTGCCAGCCGGCCAGCCCGCCGACAGCACTGATGCCGTTCACCGCGCCGGTGGCGTAGCTCTGTCCAATGGTGCCGCCGGCCTCAACCCCGACCAGCCCGCCGATATAGTTGCCGCCCGTTACCGTACCGGTGTTAAAGACCCGCGTGATGCTGCCGCCGGCCTGAGTCCCGACCAGCCCGCCGACCCTGGAGCCGCCCTTGACCGAGCCCCCGATCAATCCGATGTCGCTGATATTGCCGCTCGAATAGGCGAACAGGCCGGCATAGGCAGCCGTGCCGGTATCCACGATGAGGTTGCTGATGGTGTGGCCGAGGCCGGAGAAATTGCCGGTGAAGCTGCCGCCGGTGCCGAGCGGCACGAAGCCGCCGTTCCACATGCCGGCGCTCTGCGCTGCTGCCGGCGAAGCCACGCCGGCCCGTTCGAACTCCCCGGCGAGATCGAGGCCGTGCGCCAGCGTGTAGCTGGCGGCGAAATCCATGTTGACGAGCTGGAACTGGTGGCTGTTGGAAATGGCCTGCGAATATTCCCACGCGCCGAACGGCCGGGTCTGGTCCTCGATCATGAACCAGCCGCTGCCGCCCGGTGTCGTGGTGAAGGTCAGGTTATCGTCACCATGGGTCGTATAAGCGGATTGCTTGTAGGCGTAGTTGACATCGGCGGATTTCGTCGGATCGCTGGTGACGGTAATGACGCCGGAGGCACTGTGGTTGCTGCCTACGCCATAGGTCTGCCCGGTCGAAAAACGGTCGAAATAGCCGGCGGCGATGGTGCCACCGTTAAGTTGAGACCCGACCAGCCCGCCGACATTGGGGCCTGCCCCCGTCACCGTCCCGGTGGTGTAAGACTGAGCGATGCTACCGCCCCACTGATACCCGACCAGCCCGCCAATATCGTCGCCTGAACTTGTCACCGCCCCGGTGGCGTAGGCCTGGGTGATACTGCCGCTATTCAGGTATCCGACCAGCCCGCCGACATCGGTGTCCGTCCCCGTCACCGCTCCGGTGGCATAGGCCTGGGTGGTCGTGCCGCCATCCATCTGCCCGACCAGCCCGCCGACGATAAAGTAGCCCGTCACCGTTCCGGCAGCATAGGCCTGCTTGATACTGCCATTGTTCTGCCACCCGACCAGCCCGCCGACACCGGCAAGGCCCTTTACGTCCCCGGTGGCGTAAGACTGAGCGATGCTGCCGCCCCACTGAGACCCGACCAGCCCGCCGATAAAGTCGCCCGAACTTGTCACCGCCTCGGTGGCGTAGGCCTGGGTGATCGTGCCACCATCCATCTGTCCGACCAGCCCGCCGACACCATTGATGCCGGTCACCGCCCCGCCAATCAGGCCGACATCGCTGATGGCACCGGTCGAATAGCCGAACAGCCCTGCATCGTTGAAATCGCCGATATCGACCGTGAGGTTGGAGATGGTGTTGCCCAGCCCGGTGAACGTGCCGCTGAAGCCAACGCCGCCGTTCAGCCGGCTTCCCGCACCGTCGGTTCCGAGCGGTATCCATTCGCCGGCGCCGTTGGCGGGAATGGCGCTGGCGTCGAGCGATTCCGCCAGCGCGTAGTGGCCGCTCAGGCGGGCATCGGTGTTGATGCCTTGCAGGTCGGCCATGCTGTAAAGCAGCGTGTAGGTCGTGCCGACGGGGTTGGCGATGGGGTCCGTGTTGATGGTCAGTGACTGGCCGCTGTTCGGCGTGCCGGTATATTGCACGCCGCCGGCGAAGGAGAGCGTGCCGCCGCTGCCGCCATGGTTGGTGACGAGCGCCAGCCCGCCCGCGCCGCCGATCGTCATCGGCGCGTTGACGGCAATGGAGTGATAGGCGTCGAGGGTGAGTGTCCTGCCGCTCGACCATGTGAGCGGCGCCGCCACCGTGATGTCTCCGGCGTCCGTTCCCGCCGTGTTGTCGGTCTGGATCGTGACATTGCCGCCGGCCAGATTGGTCATCAGCGTATCGGCGCCGATCCCGCTATTGGTCGGGGCGGCATTGCCCGCCGTGACGGTGAAGTCGGTCGGGTCGATCAGCCAGGTGCCCGCCTGGCTGCCGGTGCCCAGCGTCGTGACCGTCGCGCCGGAATCGATGCCGATCGTCGCGCCCGAGGTCTCGATGAAGCCGCCGGCCGAGCCCGAGGCGTCGAGAAGCGCGCCGCCGTCCATGGCGAGCGCGCCCGTCGCGATGGCCGTGACAGTGCCGCCCTCGGCACCCGAACCCGCCGCGTCGATGGAACCGCCAAGGCTGACCGTGCCGCCGGCGACATGCACCTCGCCACCGGAAAAGTCCGGCCGCGCGACGGGCAGCGGCCCGGCGTCGGGCAGGGATGCAACCACATCTCTCTGCGCCGGCTGGACGGCGCGCCGCGCCACCGTTTTCTGCGTTACCCTGACCGTGCCGCCATTGTCGGCGGTGAGGAAGATGCGGCCGCCGACCTTTTTCACCCCCGTCGCCTTGACGATCGCTTTCGTGTTGCCC
>SCRB01000132.1 GCA_004299545.1 Rhizobiaceae bacterium | reverse complement strand
GCCGCCCGTCCGCTTCGAACCAGACCTTGAGCGGTGCCGTCATGATTTATGAACCCGCGGCTGAATGCTTTCGGTGAGTTCGTCCGACCATGGCGTATTCGCCGCCAAGGCGCGGCGCAGGGCGATGAAGTCCACTTCGCGGCCGGTCTCACGCGTGCCTTCGTTGAAGGCGCGGAAGCCGGCGCGGGCTTCCGTCATCATGTTGAGCGCGAGCCAGGCCCGGGAATTTTCCTTGTTGCGATTCCAGGCGTCGAGCTTCGGCTTGCGAAGTTCTTCGATGGTCTTGGTGGTGCAATCGGGGAAGGTGTACAGAAGTTTCGTGCACAGGGCCTCGACATTCCCATCGAGCAGACTGAGATCGACGGTGCCGCGCTTCATCAGTTCCTGGCCGGCCTTGAGGGCATCGCCCGTCTTCGGCGTGCCGAAGACGAAGCGCCCGAACTCATCGCTCGTCCGGCTTGTCTCAACCAGCGGATTGGCAATGAACTGGCCGTCGACCTTCAGGGCTGGCGCGATATCGGTAAGCATCCCCATGGAATAGGCCTGGTGGGCAGAAATCGGCTCGCACAACACGCACGCGACCATTGCCCGTTCGGCACCGATCATGACAGGCAGAAAGTCCGTCGCCCCGCCGATCGGAGAGGAGCCGTGCTTGGGTCCGGCTTGACCGAAGCGGGCCAGATCCTGCGCGATCGAAAAATCGCAGGCCATGCCGATTTCCTGGCCGCCGCCGACACGCATGCCGTTCACCCGGCAGATCACCGGCTTGTCGCAGGCGAGGATCGCCGACACCATATCGTTAAAAAGACGCATGTAGCCGCGATATTCCTGCGGATTGCCCGCATAATATTCGGCGTATTCCTTGGTATTTCCGCCTGTGCAAAACGCCTTGTCGCCGGCTCCGGTAAAAACAACAGCGACAACGTCGCGCGCCGTGCTTGCTTCGCGGAAGGCAAGGATCGCGTTCTTGACCATCGCGGTGGTGTAGGAGTTGAATTGGGCCGGATTGTCGAGCGTGATCCACGCGCTGTAGAGGCCCGCGACCGGCTTGCCGTCCTGATCTTTGACCGGCCGCTTTTCGTAGCGCACGCCCTTGTTGGCGGCGAGCCAGACCGGCTCCGGGATCAAGGCATGATCTTTTGCGGTCTGTTCGCTGCCGGCGCTACGGACGGGTTCCACGGTCATGCTCGTGCTCCTTAGTGGGTTGGGACAAGTACGGCGCGGCGCTTGAGGGCGCCGGCGTGAGCCGCCTCGAACACGCGATTGATGTCGCTGAGTGGGTGCCTTTCGACGAACGGCAGGATCTTGACGCGGCCGGTCAGCACGAGTTCCACGGCCTCGGGATAAAGATCGGGCGGGCATCCCCAGTTTCCGAGCGCCCGCGCGTGAAAGGCCATCAGGTTCGAGAGCCGCACCTCGGCCTTGTCCATGGTGAAGCCGACGATTGCGAGCGTCGCGCCGCGATTGAGCAGGCCGAATGCGGTTTCCTGACCGGCACGAGTGCCGGAACATTCGAAAACGATCCATTCGCTCTGGCGCAGGCCCCGGTCCTTGGCGAATACCTGGATGGCGGTCTTGATGTCGCGCGGTGTCTTCTGCGCGGCATTCAGAGTGAGCGCGGCGCCGTATCCGGCCAAGGCGTCGAGTTTCGCATCGTTCACGTCGATCGCGATGACGATGCCGCCAAACGCGGCCGCGATCTGGACGGCATAGCCGCCGACGCCGCCAACCCCGTTGACGACGACGAGATCGCCCTTCGTGACGCC
>SCRB01000015.1 GCA_004299545.1 Rhizobiaceae bacterium | reverse complement strand
CTCCGCCTCCAAGGCCGCCATCATGGGTTTCACGCGGGTTCTCGCCCAGGAAGTAGGCGAGGCGGGCATCACCGCCAATTGTGTCTGCCCGGGCATCATCGCCACGGAGATGGGGCGGACCAATCTCGACGACCCGGCCGTCAGCGAAGCATGGCGCCAGAAGACCGCGATGCGTCGGATCGGCGAACCCGAAGACGTCGTCGGTGCTGTAGCGTTTCTTGCCTCCGACGACGCCGCCTTCATCACTGGACAATCGCTCAATGTCGACGGGGGCATCGTGTTGAGCTGATCTGTGTCGAGGTACTTATGCGATTTACATCGACCACAGGATCGAAAGTGGCGCCGCCTGCAGCTTTTCGCCGAATGGCGTTACGCGATCATGATCGTGCAGCACCAGCCCTCGCATAAATCGGTACCCAGTCGCTTGCTGCAATTGGTTCAGTCCGCGAGAGTCTCGCGGCCGCACCGTTGCGGAAGCTTTCGCCTCGATACCGACGGCGCGCCCGCGCCGATCCTCGATGACAATGCCGACCTCATCCTGGTCCTTGGTCCGGTAATGCGAGAATGATACGCGCGTCCCGGACCACGAAGAGAGCTTCAGCAATTCCGAAAACACGAAGCTCACGAGTATGGCTCCAGACCGGGAGCGATCATTTTTGACCGCCTCTTCATCTTCTTCGCTCAGCGCCGCGAGTAGCCCGCTGTCGGGGAAATGCAATTTCGGCGTCTTGACCAGTCGGCTCAACCGATTAGTCGGCCATGGAGCCAACGTCCTGATCAGGAACGGTCGCTCGAGGATCGCGACATATTTCTGTGCTGTCGGTCTCGAGAGGCCGAGGGCTGCACCAAAGCTGGAATGATTGACCAGTTGCCCCGAATGCTCGGCCAAGACATTGAGCAGACGAGGCAATCTATCAGGCTGGTCGATGTTGGCGATGTCGTGAACGTTCCGATCAAGGATCTGGGATACATAGTCTTCAAGCCATGCGGTCCGCCGGGCCACCGTCTTTCGCCGCAGTGCTTCCGGGTACTTGCGCCTGAAGCAGACATTGCGCGCGATCATGCTTGCGACCGTAATTGCAGGGAGAAAGGTCCGATTCCCCCCGCATCTTGCTGTCTCGGGGGGAGCATCACTCTGACATGGGTTTGCGAGCGATGCCTTCTGCTATACGTTCCTCCGAATAACGGACCGATTATTTTCGATCAAGCCAGACCTTGCCGAAATCCATCTGCAAGGTCGGGTTCATTCCCCAATTCTTCACGGCAGGAGCAGAGTGCTTGAACAATCTACGCCAGTATGGCTGGATGATGATACCGCTGTCTTGCAGGATTTTCTCGATTTCCGCCATGACGGTCTTTCGCTTGGTGGAATCCGCAATTGAGAGCGCCTCGTCGATCTTCGCATCCAGCTTCGGATTGGCATAGCCGGTCTCGTTCCATGCCTGGCCGGATTTGTACGCGACGGACACAACCTGAATGCCCAATGGCCGCATGTTCCACACGGTCAGTGAAAAGGGATATTTGCGCCAGCCGTTCCAGAAGGTGGATCCCGGAAGAACGGTACGCTTGACCTTGATCCCGGCCTCGCGCAACTGCGCTGCGATCGCGTCGCCCGTATTCTTGTGCCAGTCGATATCGACCGATATCAACTCGTGCTCGAAATCGAGCTTGCCTGCCTCTGTCAAAAGCTCCTTGGCGCGCGCAACATCCCGCTTTATGGGTGGCAGCCTGGCGTAGTCCGGATGAATCGGGCTGACGTGGTGGTTTTCTGCCGCCTCGCCATCATTGTCGTAGCCAATCTGCAGGATTGCGTTGTTGTCGACTGCGAGTTGAAGCGCATTGCGCACACGCTTGTCGCCATACGGCTCGGCCGTGACATGCATCCGGGCGACGATCGTGGACGCGGTCATCACGCTCGATTTTACCAGGCCGAGCTTGTCGAGCACCGGAACCATGTCCGCGGTCGATTCCTGGTTCGTGTCGACCTCGCCGGCGTCGAATGCCGCGATCGTTGCGGAAGGGTCAGTGCCATAATCGATGAATTCGACCCCATCGAGATAGACTTCACCGTTCCACCATTGGCCATCCGTCCGGCGTTTGTAGACGATCCGCTCTCCGACATCGTAGGACACAAGCTCGAAGGGGCCGGTTCCTATCGGATTCTTGACAAAATCCGCCCCGGTTCGATCGAATGAAGGGTGGACGATCAGCGCCGGATAGTCGGTCAAATTGGGGACGAGCGCCACATCCGGCTTCGGCAGCGTAATCTTGACGGTCATGGCGTCGACTTTCGTGAGGCTTCCCTCACGCAGCTTATTGGTCTTGCTGTCGATAAGGCTGCCGACGCGTGTCGCCATCGAATTGCCCTCGGCGGTCTTGTCGGCCCAGCGCGTCAGATTGAAGATCACGTCATCGGCGGTGAATTTGTCGCCATTCGTCCAGGTTACCCCTGGCCGAACATGAAAGACATATTGGGTGGCGTCCTCGTTCACGCCCCACGATTTCAGGAGATATGGTTCGAAGGTGAATTCACGCGTGTATCGGACAAGTTGCTCGAGCGACGGACACTCGCCATTGGAGATTTCCGTCCAGTCGGCGAGACGTGGATCCTTGGCGGGCTTGACGTACATCGCCACGCGCAGCGTCCCGCCTTTCTTCGGCGTCGCATCGGGCGCGGCACGCGCAGGAGCCGGAAGTCCGAGCAGACCATACGCCATCGCGGTCGACGCGCCGAAGATACTTGCCATGGCAAGGAATTCGCGCCGGTCGACGCCTTTTTCGCGCGCTTGTTCGCGTATGTGCTCCGGTACAGTGTCGCTGTTGCTACGGTAGAACATCAAGCCCTCCACAGATGAGAAAAAAGTCACCCATTAACATCGTCCAGGCCCCAAAGCCTCTGGAGCACCGGAAGGGCGGACGACCAGTCCAACACGCCGACAGAGCTCGCCCAATGTTCGTATTCGCGCACCAGGCGTGTCTTCAGTAGGTCGTTCTTGCCGACGAGATCGGTCAATTCGGTGCGGTCGAGTTCCATGTCGTAGAGTTCCCAGGACTCGTTGAATTTTCGCACCAACTTGAAGTCTCCGATCCGCACCGCTGCGTTACCTTCGTGCTCCCAGAAGAGCGGCTTCTCGCGCTTCCACGCCTTGCCCTCCAGAAGCGGCATCAGACTTTCCCCATCGATGGGTTGTATGGCTTCGCCACCGAGTTCTAACGGGTACAGAACACCGGTCGCCGCCAGGATGGTGGGCAGGATGTCGATCACGTGGCAGGGCGTATGGATCACCTTCTGTGCCTGAAAGCGGCGTGGCCAATGGACGATCATCGGTGTCGAGATACCGCCTTCGTGAACCCAGTGCTTGAACAGCCGGAACGGAGCGTTCGAAACATTGGCCCAGGGAAGGTCATAACTCATGTAGGTAAGAGGGCCGCCGGGTCTCAACGAGACCTTGTTTCCCATGTCGATGCGGCGCCCGTCATTGTGGATGTCCGGCATAAATTTTGCCCATCCGTCCTCCGCCATGAACTCGGCACAGCCGCCATTGTCGGAAAGGAACAGGATCAGCGTATCGTCATACTGCCCCAGCTTTTGAAGCGTGGCGAGTACGCGACCGATCGACTGATCCATTCGGTCGATCATCGCGGCGTACACCGCCATGCGATCGGCTTCCCAATCCTTCGCCTTGACTTCCCGCCAATCAGGCGCGGCCTCATCCCGGGGAGAGAGAGCCCATCTGTGCGGGAGAACGCCCCGCGACGCCATTTCCTCGTGCCGCGCGCCGCGAAGCTTGTCCCAACCGGAATTGTAGACGCCATCGTATTTCGCGATATCCTCCTCGCGGGCGTGCAGAGGCCAGTGAGGAGCGGCATGCGCTAGGTAAAGAAAGAAGGACTTGCCCTGCGCGACGCTCTCTTCGACCATCCCGACCGCTTTGTCGGTAATGGCGTCGGTGAAGTAAAAGTCGGTTGGCGAAACCTCGACCTGGCTATCGTCCTCCATCATGAAGTGCGGGGAAAAATAATGCGTGACGCCGTCGATGATCCCGTAGAAACGATCGAATCCCCGTTGGCGTGGTGTCGGGTGATCGACATCGCCAACGCGCCAGCTGTCGACAAGACGGGCATGAAAATCCCCACCGACATGCCATTTGCCGGACATCAACGTTCGATAGCCGCCAAGCCGCATCAATTCCGCGATTGTCGCAGCGTCGTTGCGCAAGAATCCCTGGTAAGCCTTCGTACCGAGATTGGCGCCCATATGACCGATCCCCGCATTATGCGGATAAAGGCCAGTCAAAAGTGCAGCACGCGTCGGACAGCATCTGGCGCAATTATACATCGAGGAGAAGAGCACCCCTTTGGCCGCGAGGCGGTCGATGTTCGGGGTCCGGATCTCGGAGCCCATGCAACCAAGATCGCCGAAGCCCATATCGTCGACCAGGATGACGATGACATTCGGGCGCTTGGCTTCTGCTGACGCGGACATCTGGTGCTCCAGACCCTAAAAAATTGTCGCATTCGTCGCGGCCTGCGATCACGGTGATGAAAGCAAGCCGAGCGTCGCCGTGATAGGAAGAAGGCGAATGCGGATTTGTAAAAATCGGAACATATCTCACATCGCCGCTGATGAAAGACCCGTTGCGCATGAAAGACGTGATTTCAGTAGGGTTGTTCTTGCCGCCGGGATTCGGTCTGCCGGCATTCGCCAGCCTGAACGACCTCTTTTATCTGCTCACTCGCGAACGCAAGGACGCGCCAAGCATTGCCTGGAAAATCATCAGCCTGGACGGCGCCACCGCCTGCAGCAGTAGCGGGAGGCTCGTAAAAGCCGACGTGTCTATCACGGCGGAAGCGATCTATGATCTTGTCATCGTGATAAGCGCCGTTTCCAACAATATCGACAAGGCTTCCGCGGCATGGCTGCGGAAACAGGCCAGATTTGGCGCTACGTTAGGAGCGGTGACATCGGGATTGTGGCTTCTGGCCTATGCCGGCGTCATAGGGCAAAGGCGCTGCACGCTTCATTGGGCCGATCTTGAGGCCTTCCGGCAGCACTACCCCGATATAAACACCACGGCCGATATTTTTGTGATCGACAACGGATTGATCACATGCGCCGGCTTGGGTGCGGTGCACGACATGATGTTCGCTTATCTTGCAGACCGCTTCGACAAGAGCGCGCTGGATGCGGTGATGGAACGGCTGATCCTCGATCGGTTGCGACCCCCGAACGAACTCCAGCGGCTCGCGCCAGCGTTCAAGTTCCGGGGTGCAAACCGTCTCTTGATCGCGGCCGTCAATCGCGTCGAATCCGCGATCACCGAACGAAATCTCGTCGAGACCGTCAGCCGTGAATTCGGTGTGTCGCGGCGCTGGTTGCAGGCTCTTTTCAAACGTGGCACCGGCATGACGATGAAGGAGTTTCAGATCTCCTGCCGCATCGAGCGTGCATGTCAACTGCTATCCGCTACATCACTGCCGATTTCTGAGATCGCGTTTATGACCGGCTTTTCGGATGGCGCCCATTTTTCGAACTCGTTTTCCCATATGCTAGGGGTTACCCCCGCCAACTACCGAAAAGGCGTCCGGCAATCGTTAACCTACAGGGCGAACGCTTTTGGGCAGAGCATCCCTCTTTAACACCAGAAGCATTCTCACAATTCGATCATTTGGTGCCTAAATCGTGGAGAATGAACGGTAGGTTTCGGCATCCTCGCGCAACGCTCTTAACGGCAAGGATGGGCGCGCGTCGCAGCCTTCCTCTGCCATTCAGGTGAACGGCAGCTTTTCCGACATAGCCGCTCAAACCTGCCAGTCCGCTTCGCACCAAAAGACCGATCTTGCCGCGCAATAAGCCCTTCGCGAGAAGTGGTCATCCGCTGCACGCGGATGACCTCTACAACGTCAGATTTCAGTTCATTCTGCCAGGAGCAGCGCGTCTTCGATGTCGACACCTAAATACCGCACTGTATTCTCGATCTTGGTATGCCCGAGCAGAATCTGGATGGCACGCAAGTTGGGGGTGTTCAACAAAATCTTCTCGGCTCTGGCGGCCAAAGGTGGCAA
>SCRB01000131.1 GCA_004299545.1 Rhizobiaceae bacterium | reverse complement strand
TTCGTACCTGCCTTGCGCAGTCAATGCGCACGACCTTGTGACACCCCACAACTCTAGGGCTTAAAAAAGTCGTCCTCGCGCAATTTCGGTCGAAAAACGGAAAGAAAAACTTCACCCAACGACGCCGGATCCGGATGGCTTTCGAAGCACCTTTCGCATTTTGCGGAAGGCTGCCGGAGGTTTCTCCCGCAACCCGAAAATAAACCGAAGTCTCCATATAAATCATAGGCTTGACCATCGAAACAGTTCAGGCGTAAATATATCCTCCCGAGACGATAATGTTCTCGCCGGTCATGTACGTATTCTTCGATCCACCGGCCATCAGGACCCACTCGGCCATTTCCCGCGGCTCGCCTCCCCGCCCGAGTGGGCTGGCCTTCGCCAACTCGTCGACGAAGCCCAGCGCCCGCGCCTTTTCGGTCGCCATTCCCGCGGGCGCGACCGAATTGACGAGGATACCGTCAGGCGCGACGTCATGCGCGAAACTGCGGGTCAGGCTGACGACGGCGGCCTTGGTCGCGGCATAATGGGCATTTTGCGGATGCGCCTTGAAGGCATCGACAGACGTGATGTTCACGATCCTGCCGCGTATCCTGTCACGGGGTTTCTGCTCCCGCATGTGACGGACCGCGGCTGCCATCGTGTGATATGTGCCCTTCACGTTCACTCCGAACGAGGCGTCCCATTCCTGGTCGGTGATGTCGAGGATCGGCTTGCGCGGGAAGATCGCAGCAGAGTTGACCAGCGTGTCGATACGGCCGAGACGCCCCACGATCTTTTCGAAGGTGGCGACGGCGTTGTCGGCGGTACGAATGTCGCATGCGGCATACGCCACCGCAATTCCCCTGGAACGCGCCGGCTCCAGCGCCGCCTTCGCGGCCGTCCCGTCGATGTCGATAATTCCCAGAGCGGATGCGCCTCGTTCCGATGCCATTCGCCCGACAAGAGCACCAAGACCGGAACCACCCCCGACGACGAGAACGCTCAAGCCAGCCATATCGCCCATGCGGGTCAGCCTTTCCTTGAAACCTCGGTTGCGGTCGGCTGCCGGACCGGCAGGATATCGAACCGCGAAACGTCCACGGAAGATGGCAGCCCGAGGATCGCGAGGACCATCGCGCCAACGTCGCGCGGCTGCACCGCCGTGCCGCCGGCATACATTGCCTCGCGGGCCTCGCGAGAAACGATGGCGTTATAAAGGCCCGTTTCCACGCGTCCGGCTACGATCTCCGTGACGCGAATGCCGCTCTCGGCCAGATCCAGACGAAGGGCCTGCGCGAAGCCTCCGATGGCCGCCTTTGTGGCACAGTAGACAGCGAGATTGCGGAAAGGGGAATGGCCTGCAATCGAGCCTGTGAAAAAGATGTGCCCGTCACCACGGCGGCGCATCTTCGGAGCCACGAGGCGTGTCAGTTCGATGGCAGAGGTAACGTTGACAGCGAAAGCCGCGTCGATGTCCTCGGGCTTGGCCTCGCAAAAGTTCTGTAGCGGCGGCATGATCCCCGCATTGTTGACCAGCACGTCGACGTCGAGGCCGGAGATCGCGGAGTGAAGTCTTTCCCGATCCGTCAGATCGAGGCACAGTCCCGTGATGAAGGGCTGTGCACCGATTTGCGCGAGTGCGTCCCGGTTCCGCCCAACCGCCGTCACCTCATAGCCCGCCGACGCCAGCGCCAGCGCAATCGCTGTTCCTATACCGCTGGTAGCGCCGGTCACGAGTGCCGTGGGCATCACCCTCTCCATGCCATTTATGGCTGCCAGACTGCCACCCGGCCGGTTCCTCAGAAATCAAGAAAACTTGGGCTTAGGCAAGCGCTTCTTGCGCAGTCCATCAACGCGAACCGGCGCCCGCTTTTCAGGCGACGTGCAGCGGCGTGTCCCATGTCTGTTCGCTGATCCAATCGCAGAAGGTGGCGATCGTCTTTACCCGTTTGTGGCCACGTGGAACGATCAGATAGAATCCCGGCACGTCCTGCTCCTCCATATCGGCCAGAACATCAGTGCCGAGCGGAGCAACGAGGTGGCCGGCCTTTATGTCTTCCATGGCGTCGATCGTCGAAACCAGGCCAACCCCCATGCCGGAAATCGTACCCCTTCGCATCGTCGCAGCGTCCTGAAACTCGATCTCCCCAGCCAGTTCCGGCACGTCGATGCCGAGATGGCGCAGGACACGGCGCCAAAGCGTGCGCGCAAGAACCGGATGAAGAAGGGTAAGACCGGTCAGGTCGGCGGCCGACTTTATCCGCGTCGCCAAGGCCGGAGCGCAACAGATGATCTTGGGATCGCGGACCAACAGCCTGGTTTCGTAATCCTTCCAGGTCCCGAACCCCCATTGGATCGAAACGTCAACCTCGTCGACCGCGAAATCGGGCAATTCCACCATTGTGGTGAGCCTGAGGTCGGCCTCGGGCAGGCGGTTGCGAAACCGCTCGAGCCGCTCCATCAGATAGCGTGTCGCGAAATAGGGGCTGACATTGATGTTGATCCGGTTCCGATAGGTCGCCCTGGTCACCCGGCGCACCCCCTCGGCAAACTCGTCGAAGCCCGCCTGCACGAAATGCGACAGCACAATGGCCTGTTCGGTCGCTTCGATGACCCGTCCCTTGCGCTCGAAAAGCGGAAGCTGGAGGATGTCTTCCAGGAGCTTGATCTGCTGGCTGACGGCCTGGGGGGTAACGAGCAGTTCATCAGCCGCGCTGCGGAAACTTCCCTGCCGCATGACGGCCCAGAAAACCCGCAGGGCGTTCAAAGGCAGCTGGCGCACCATCCGATCCGTCATCGGTTTCTCCCTCAGATGTGCGCCACATCACTGTCGGGCTTCCGGTTTGCCCTGCCTCGATCGCCGGACCCAGGTTCTCAAATCACGGCCTTTTCCAGGAAGGGTCGATTGGCGACGACACGCTCGTAGCCGACTTCACCCAGGTCCAGCGTGCGAAATTCATTGTAGATTATCAACTCCGAGACACCTCTGCCAGCGGCCGGTCCCTGCTGCAGACCATGTCCTGAAAACCCGTTGGCGAAGACGAAATTCGTTACCTCCGGATGCCGGCCCACCACGAGATTGTGGTCGAGCACGTTGAAATCGTAGTGTCCGGCCCATTGGTTGACAAGCTTGATTGCCTCAAAGGCTTTCGACCGTTCGGCAAGCGCCGGCCAGATGATCTCCTCGAATTCCTCGTAACGCGGCTCGAAGTCATCCCAGTCAGCCGCGGGATCCTCGACCGGCGGACACCCGGTGAGGAAAAAGCGGCCCTCGGGGCGGCAGAAAACGCCGGTCGGGTCGATCATCATCGGCAATCGCCCGCGATTGACCCGGGCACTCCCCTCAGGCGAACGCGCGCAATCGAAGACGAAAATCGTGCGCTTGCGCGGTTCAACCGGAATATCGAGCCCGGCCATGCGTGCGGTCAGCGCGGCCCGCGGCCCGGACGCATTGACGACGGTTCCCGCTCCGATCCTGTTGCCGGACTTCAGCGTCGCCGATGTTACACGGTTGCCGTCGCGCTCCATCGCGATGGCCTCGTCCGTCACATATTCGGCGCCAAGCTCGCGTGCCTTGGCCTTGAAGCCGTACATCAGCCCCGTATTGTTGAACCAGCCCTCGCCGGATCGCCCATAGGACGCCAGTTGGATATCGTCGGTGCGCAGGTGCGGGAACGCTTCGGCAAGTTCGTCCCGGTTCCAGAGCACGACGTCCGCGCCGCATTCGCGCTGGACGACATGGTTCTCCCGCAGCGTCCGGACCTGTTCCGGCGTACGTGCCAGGAACAGATAACCTCCCTCATGGAAACCGAGATCGGGCCGGTCGTCGCCGACCTGCATGGTCTCGGCGAAATTGCGGATGAACGCCGTGCCGAACTGGCCGATCCTGACATTGACGGCGTTAGAGAACTGGTTGCGGATCGACGACGAAGAAAGGGACGTCGATGCCCTCAGATAGGTCGGATCGCGCTCTATGACGAGCACCGATCCGTTGAAGTCAGGATTGGCGGTCAGGAAATAGGCGACGGCGGACCCGATGACAGCTCCGCCGACGATAACGACGTCATATCGGTCCTTCATCGGGAAGTCTCGTCATCGGGATGGCCGAGGTCAACGAACCAGCCTCCCAGAAATTGAACCGCGGGGGCACGGGGATCCGCTGCCGGCACCCGGGCTTCGACCTCGACCCGATGCTCCTCCGTCGAATCCTGCGGCTGAAAGCCGATATGCCCGGCCAGCCTGTTGTCCACCATCTTATGGCGGTTGTCCGAGGTGCCGAAGATGATCGAATGGGCGACACGCGGCGCGGTCAAGCTTGCCGTTACGAGCCGGACGCAGTCCTCGAAAGTGAGCATCGACCACAAAAGGCGCCGGTCATTGTACTGGTCAAACGACGAGAAGATGCGGCAGCACACCGTCTCTATGCCGAACTTGTCCCAGTAGAGCCGGCTCAGGTCCTCTACGAAGCATTTGGACACGCCATAGAGGCTGTCCGGCCGATGCGGCGCGCCGGCGTCGATGTGATCCTCGACCTGATAATAACCGATTGCGTGAACCGACGAGGCATAAACGACGCGCTTCACGCCGTGCCGCCGCGCACCCTCGTAAATGTTGTAGCTGCCCCGGATGCTGGAATTGAGGATCGTCTCCCAGTTCGTCTCCAGCGGAGCGCCGCCGAAATGGACGATGGCGTCCACGCCTCTTGTCATCTCGAAAACCGCTGCCTGGTCAGCGAGATCGCATATGACGGCCTCCTCGTTTGATTTCAGCTCATTGATTTCGCTGCGGTCCGAAACGCGCAGGCGCCGCGCGAGCGGCGCGAGGCCACGGCGCAGATGCGTGCCGAGACGGCCGGCCGCGCCGGTCAGGAGTATGGTATCGAAAGGCGGGTTCATGCTGTCACCTTGGCGGGTTGGAGCTTTGCGACGGCGGCGGCGATGCGCACGATCGCTTCGGACAGGATCCCGTCGGATGTCGCCGTCGAGATGCGGAAAAACGGGGAGAGGCCGTAAGCGGCGCCTGGCACCGCGGCGACGCGCGCCTCGTCGAGCAGATAACGCGTGACGGCGGCATCATCCGTCAG
>SCRB01000130.1 GCA_004299545.1 Rhizobiaceae bacterium | reverse complement strand
TGTCCACTGGACCGAGAGCGCGGAGGAGGCGAGGGCCATCATCCTCGATATCTGCCGCTCGTCCGGTGCACGCACCGTCACCAAGGGCAAGTCGATGATTTCCGAGGAGATCGGGCTCAACGAGTTCCTCGAAAAGGAAGGCGTCAAGCCGATCGAAACCGATCTCGGCGAATACATCATCCAGCTTCGCGGCGAACATCCGAGCCATATCATCGCGCCGGCCGTGCACCTTAACAAGGAGCAGGTGGAGGCCGATTTTCGCCGGGTGCATGACCATCTGCCGCTGGCACGCGACCTGTCGGAGCCCGAAGCGCTGCTCGGCGAGGCGAGGCGTGTCTTGCGCTCCGCCTATTTCTCCGCCGATGTCGGCATCACCGGCGCCAATTTCCTCGTCGCGGAGACGGGCTCCTCGATCATCGTCACCAACGAGGGCAATGGCGACCTGACGCAGATCCTGCCGAAAGTGCACGTCGTGCTGGCATCGATCGAGAAGGTCGTGCCGACGCTTGAGGACGTGTCACAGATCCTGCGCGTCCTGGCGCGCTCGGCGACGGGCCAGGACATGAGCGTCTATACGACGCTTTCGACCGGCCCTCGGCGGAAGGGCGACCTCGACGGGCCGGAGGAATATCATGTCGTGCTGCTCGACAATGGCCGCTCGGCCGTGCTCGGCACCGAGTTCCAGGACATGCTGCGCTGCATCCGCTGCGGCGCCTGCATGAACCACTGCCCTGTCTATCAAGAGATCGGCGGCCATGCCTATGGCTGGGTCTATCCGGGGCCGATCGGCGCCGTCGTGACGCCGGCGCTGATCGGCATCGAGAAAGCCGGCCACCTGCCCAATGCCTCGACCTTTTGCGGCCGCTGCGAGGCGGTCTGCCCGATGCGCATTCCGCTGCCGAAAATGATGCGTCATTGGCGCGAACGCGAATTCGAGCGCGGGCTCAATCCGGTCACTTATCGAAGCGGGCTTGGCCTGTGGGCCTTTTTCGCAAGACGGCCGAAGCTCTATCAGCTTGCGACCTCCATCGGCATTCCGCTCCTTTCGTTTTTCGGTGGCAGGAAAGGCCGTTTCCGCAAGCTACCTTTCGCCTCCGGCTGGACGAAATACCGGGACATGCCGGCGCCGGAGAGCCGCACCTTTCAGCAGCAGTGGCGCCAGCGCGAGGTGCGCAAACAGCAGGTGGTCCCGTGAGCGGGCGCGACGCGATCCTCGGCCGCATTCGCCAATCGCTGGGAGCCAGTGCCGACGACGCGGCGCGGGCCGCGACGGTCGCGAGAAGACTGTCGAAACCGCCGAAAGGCGTCATCCCGGCAAGGGGGCAACTCGACCAGAAAGGCCGTATCGCGCTCTTCTCGGCAATGTCAGAGAAGGTCTTCGCGAGCGTTCGGCACGTCAAGGGAGGGGCCGACGTGCCGAAGGCAGTGGCGGAATATCTGCGCTCGCATAATCTTCCGTCTTCGGTGCGCATGGGCGCGGACCAGCGTCTTGCCGCCATGCCCTGGCAGAAGCAAAAAGCGCTGCAGGTGAAATCCGGTGCGTCCGACGGGGAGGACCAGGCAGGCGTCAGCCATGCCTTCGGCGCCGTGGCGGAAAGCGGAACGCTGGTGATGGCATCCGGTCCGGACAACCCAACGACCGTCAACTTCCTGCCTGAGCACCATATCGTCATAGTCGATGCGGGCGACATAGACGGCGATCTCGAAACCGTGCTTGGCAAGGTGCGCAAGGCCTACGGCAAACGCCATATGCCACGGACCGTCAATCTCATCACCGGGCCTTCGCGCTCGGGCGACATCGAGCAGAAGCTGCTTCTCGGCGCGCATGGACCGCGCGCTGTCCATATTATCGTCGTGGGCGGGTAGCTTGAGCGGGGTTCACTTCAGTGATGCGCGCGGACCGGAGGGCTTGCGGCTCTACGCGATCGGCGACGTGCACGGCCGCCTCGATCTGCTCGAAGCCATGCACGATCGGGTCGCCGACGACCTCCGGGAAGGGCCGGCGGCGGATTTCCGGATCGTCCATCTCGGAGACTATACCGATCGCGGGCCGGATTCGAAGGGCGTTCTCGACTTTCTGATCGCGCAGCGCGAAAGCGATCCGCGCAATATCGCCCTGATGGGGAATCACGACGAGGGCTTTTCCGCCTTTCTTCTCGATGCCGATCCGCATGGGCTCTTTGCCGGCAATGGCGGGGAAAAGACGGCACGCTCCTATGGCGTGGACATCGATTTCTCCAGCGCCAAGCGTGCGCTAATCGGGCGCGACGCGCTTCTCGGGGCGATGCCAGCGGCACATGCGACCTTTCTGCGTTCGCTGCCGCGCTCAATCGCCTTCGGCGATTTCTTCTTTTGCCACGCCGGCATTCGCCCCGGCGTTCCGCTGGAAGCCCAGGACCCGCGCGACCTGATCTGGATCCGCTGGGATTTCCTCGATCATCGGGGTCTTTTCGAAAAGGTGGTGGTGCATGGTCACACACCCGTTCCCGAGCCGGAAATCCTGCCGAATCGCGTCGATGTCGACACCGGCGCATTCAAGACCGGGCGGCTCACCGCTCTCGTCATCGACGGCGGCGAAAAAAGGCTGATCGAAGTGTCGGACAGTCAGTGGTAGGAGACGACGCCGTAGCCGTCCACGACGCGGTGGTGGGAGGATGCGTCGGCACTGTAGACGCCCACGCCCCAAACGAGGAGGCCGGACAGCATGACGAGAGACAGGAGTGCTGCTTTCACGGGTTTCATCTCTGTTGTGGTTTCCTGTCTGTAGAGGACGAGCCTTACCAATCGGTTTCAAAACGCCGCATTTGGATCAAGGTTGCCTCGATTTTGAACTTCTTTCCCCGGCGAGGTGGGGGCGGCGCTCATCTAAAGCGGCGGCATGTGGCGCACCAGTGGCGATGCTGCCTTCCACAGACGGAAAAGCGCGGCCCGTGTCCAAAATGCAACGATGCGCCCGTGGACCTATAATGCCTTTACCCATGCCCGCGCGATGGCGAGACCGGCGGCGTCCGCGGCGGCACCGTGCCGTGCCGCCTCCGCCGCATGGATCGTCTCCCAGTCGGGATGACTGGCCGCGATCACATCGGCAAAGACGCCGTTCCATTCCCGCACGAGCTTGCGGTCCGCTTCGAAATGGAACTGGGCGCCATAGGAGGCGCGGCCGATGCGGAAGGCCTGATTGGGCGCCGCTCCATTCGTCGCCAACCGCACCGCGCCCTGAGGAAGGGTGAATGTATCGTCATGCCACTCGAAGATCGGAAAGGTCGGCGCCAGGCCATTCGTCAACGGGTCGGCCCGGCCCTCGTCGGTGAGGGCAACCGCGCACCAGCCGAATTCCGGCGCGGCGCCGATCCTGTTTTCAGCCCCATGGGCGCGGGCAAGAAGCTGCGCCCCGAGGCAGATGCCGAGGACCGCCCGGCCGGACCGGTCGAAGGCGCGCATCTCGTCGAGCAGGGCCGGGAAATAGGGGCTTCGAGCGTCGTCAAGGGCGTTCTGTTCGCCGCCAAGGACGATCAGGCCGTCATAGCGGCCGGTGTCGGCGGGGATCGTCTCCCCCTCATACGCTTTCACGACGTCGACTGCGACGGATGCTTCGTCGAGTGCCGTGGCGATCTGGCCGAGTCCTGTTGCTTCGAAATTCTGGATTGTCAGGACGCGCATCCGGTCTTGGCCCATCGGGTATGAGAAATGCTGCTTCCCCGATACCATGAGCGGGGCGCCGAGGCCAATCGGGCGCCGGCGTCAGGAGAAGACAATGCCACTACAGAACCGGGTCGATCCGTTCGGGGATATTCATGCCGTCGAAGCGCGCGGCATGTTCACCGGCAATCGCGGCGTCATCCATGACCCGGCGACGAAGACATTGCGCGAACGGCGCTGGACCACCAGCGCCTGGCTGATCTGCGTCTGTGAATTCAAGGGCCGCCATCGCGAGGTGATGGGCCGCAACACTCCTTCCGGCAATGCCGGGTGGACCGAGCTTTTCTTCCTCGATGAGGTGACGGCGCTCGCCGCCGGCCACCGCCCCTGCTTTTATTGCCAACGCGAACGGGCAAAGGAATTCGCTCGGCGGTATGGCGAGGCCTTCGGCAAGGCCGAACCAAGGGCGACAGAGATCGACGGACAACTGCACCGGGAGCGCCGCGCCTCCGGCGGCGCGGTCGTCGCCATCACCCCTCCACGACTGACAACCCTGCCTGATGGGGCGATGGTCGCCTTGCGGGAAAACGCGTTCGCATGGCATGGCGGTAAACTCCTGCCCTGGAGTTTTCGCGGTTATGGCAAGCCTGTTGATCCGGCGATTCTTTCTGCCTCCTCCTTCCAGCTTCTGACGCCCAAAGCAACGCTTGCCGTCCTTAAAGCCGGTTTCCGGCCCGTGTGGCATGAAACGGCTGGACAATGAGAAAATGAGTCTATTGTCGGCTTCAACTTACTGGTTTTGTTCGATATTCAAGATCTTCGGCTGCGCCGGAGGCGCAGATGGCTGGAAATTGGGCTGCTTGACCTGACCGCAGGCTTTGCCGCATTCCTGCCCGATGCGCGCGAATTACAGGATGCAGCGGCTTTTCGTGCCGGGAGATCTGGCGGCTGGGATGGAGATCGAGCCTTCGGTCGCCCAGACGCATTATCTCCTACATGTGCTGCGGATGGCGGAAGGCGGGGAACTCCTCCTCTTCAATGGCCGTGACGGCGAGTGGCTGGTCCGCGCGACGGCCGTCGCGAAAAAGACGATCGTTCTCGAAGCGGTCGAACAGATGCGGCCGCAGCCGCCTCTTCCCGATCTTCTCTATTGCTTCGCGCCGCTGAAGCAGGGTCGCCTCGATTATCTCGTGCAGAAGGCGGTGGAAATGGGGGCGGGTGCCTTGCAGCCCGTCATCACCCAGCACACGCAGGTGGCGAAGCCGGGTATCGAGCGGCTCAAGGCGAATGTCATCGAGGCGGCGGAACAATGCGGTGTGCTTGCGGTGCCGCTGGTGCGCGAGCCGATGAAATTCGAGCGCCTTCTGGCAGATTGGGAGGCGGACAGGCGACTGATCTTCTGCGACGAGGACGCCGAAACCAATAACCCGCTTGCCGCCCTCCAGGCGATTTCCGAGGCGAAGATCGGGCTTCTGGTCGGGCCGGAAGGCGGGTTTTCCGAAGCCGAACGCAAGGCGCTGAGGGCGCTTCCCTTCGTCACGGCGATCCCTCTCGGCCCCCGTATCCTCAGGGCCGACACGGCGGCGGTGGCGGCGCTGGCGCTTGTTCAGGCGACGGTCGGCGACTGGTAGGCGATGTCGAAGCGAGGCGCTTTATCGCTTTCCCGTAGGCTGCTCTCCTTTTTGTGCTCCGACCTGATGTGCTGGATGACGGGCTTGGCAGCCTTGCCGACGACATAGGGGCCGAGGCCCCAGGCCGATGTCCAGAGTGCCGCGCCGACGACATTCGCGGCCAGGAAGCGCCACCAGGGCATGTGCACAGCGCCGGCCACGAGGCCGTTCAGCTGCCGCAATATGACGACGAAGCGCGCCGTGGCGACGATATAGGCGCCACGGCGCTCGAACAAATCCTCAAGCCGGTCGAGCCGTTCGGGCGTCAGCTTGACATAGGAGCCGAAGCGGCGCAGCAGCCGGCTGCCGCCATAATGACCAATCGCATAGCCCGTATTGTCGCCCAGCACCGCACCGCAGAAAATGGCGATCAGCGCTGCAGTCAGGTTGATATTGCCATGAGCGGCGAGTGCGGAGGTGGCGATAACCAGCGTTTCACCCGGCACCGGAGCACCCATCGATTCCAGATAGATGACGACGAATACTGCCAGCGAGCCGTAAGCGGCGATATAATGCTGGATTTCGTGCATGGGCACCGCTCGGTGGGTCTGTCGGAAACAACAGGATCGCAGAAAAATGGTTTCGCGTCTGCCCTCGGTGCGGAAGGCGGACAGGCTGCGGGACAGAGGGGGCGCGAAAGAACGCGGCTTTAAAGGAAGCGAGCCTTGCCGGTTCCGACGTGTTCGGATAGGACGCCTGCGACACACCCAATTACGCGAACAGACCGACCATGGCTCCGAAATCCGAGAAAATGAAGGCGCGGCTGCCGCGCGGTTTTGTCGACCGCGCCGCCGAGGATATCCGCGCTGTGGACGAGATGGTGGCGAAGATCCGCGCCGTCTACGAGCTTTACGGCTTCGAGCCGGTCGAGACGCCGCTGATCGAATATACCGACGCTCTGGGGAAATTCCTGCCCGACCAGGATAGGCCGAACGAAGGCGTTTTTTCTTTTCAGGACGACGACGAACAATGGATGTCGCTGCGCTACGACCTGACGGCGCCGCTCGCGCGCTACGTGGCGGAGCATTATGAGCGGCTGCCCAAGCCCTATCGCTCCTATCGCTGCGGCTGGGTCTTCCGCAACGAGAAGCCGGGGCCGGGGCGCTTCCGCCAGTTCATGCAGTTCGATGCCGACACGGTTGGCACGCCGGGTGTGGCCGCCGACGCCGAGATGGCGATGATGATGGCCGACGTGATGGAAGCGCTCGGCATTCCGCGAGGCGATTACGTCATCCGCGTCAACAACCGCAAGGTGCTCGATGGCGTGCTCGAAGCGATCGGCCTTGGCGGCGAGGAGAATGCGGGTCGCCGGTTGACGGTGTTGCGCGCCATCGACAAGCTGGACAAGTTCGGCCCAGAAGGGGTGAAACTGCTGCTCGGCGAAGGCCGCTGGGATGGCGGCAAGGAAGGCGAAGGCGATTTCACCAAGGGTGCGGGGCTGGATGAGGAGCAGATAGGGCGCGTTTTCGGCATCTTTGGATACAAGTTCTCAATTCGAGATCCTGCCCATGGGCAACGAATTTCCGGGTTTTCTTCTCCGCAAAGAGAGGGACCCGCCAAGCTTGAGCCAGACGTCTTTTACGAAGGCGTTCTAGAGCTTGGTGATATGGCGCGCCTATTCAAAGCCTCCGGCTATGGCGAAGACCGCATACGCATCGATCCCTCTGTCGTGCGTGGTCTCGAATATTACACCGGGCCGGTCTACGAGGCGGAACTTCTGGCCGAAATCCCGAACGAGGACGGCGTCGTCGTGCGCTTCGGCTCGGTCGGTGGCGGCGGGCGCTACGATGGGCTCGTCTCGCGCTTCCGTGGCGAACCGGTGCCGGCGACGGGCTTTTCCATCGGCGTGTCGCGGCTGATGACGGCGCTGAAGAACCTTGGCAAGCTTTCGACGGCTGAAACCGTCGCGCCGGTCGTCGTCATGGTCATGGACAGGGACACCGAAAGCCTCGGCCGCACCCAGAAGATGGTCGCGACGCTGAGGCAGGCCGGCATCCGCGCCGAGATGTATCTCGGCGGTGCCGGCATGAAGGCTCAGATGAAGTATGCCGATCGGCGCAACTCGCCTTGCGTCGTCATCCAGGGCGGCGATGAGCGCGCCAGGGGTGAGGTGCAGATCAAGGACATGGTGGAGGGTGCCCGGCAGGCCGCGGCGATCGCCGACCACAGCGAATACAAGGAAGCGCGGCCGGGACAGGTGACGGTGCCGGAAGGAGAACTCGTCGCGGCGGTGCAGCGCATTCTCAACGCGCAGAAGGCGGAGCGGGGACGGTGACGTGCGCGCTCTTTTCCCTCCCCCCTGAGGGGAGGGTGGCCGGGCAGCGGCCGGGTGGGGTCGCCGCGGCCGTCTTCGGTGTTCTTTTATGCCGCGTGTGGTCCCTGCCAACCCCCTCTGGCCGCTTCGCGGCCATCTCCCCCTCAAGGGGGGAGAAAAGGCGCCTCGCATGACCCCCACCAGCGCGCCTGACATCCTCGCGCTCTTTGCCGAGCGCGGAGCTGAAATCGTCGACCTTCCGATCCTGCAGCCGGCCGATCCCTTCCTCGACATGGCGGGCGAGGATTTGCGGCGGCGCATCTTCCTGACCGAAAGCGAGACCGGCGAGAGCCTTTGCCTGCGCCCTGAATTCACCATTCCCGTCTGTATCGGCCACATCGCCAGCCACGCGGCGACGCCGCGCCGC
>SCRB01000129.1 GCA_004299545.1 Rhizobiaceae bacterium | reverse complement strand
CGTCGTCGTCGATGTCGACAGCCGCACCGCGCATCATCCGGCGCCTGTGGAATAACGGATAAAGAAAAGAGATCGCGGAGCCTGCCATGGCGAACGCAACGATCACGATGGATTCCCCCAGCGTCGCGGTGGTGGCCGCTCCGGCCCGCCCCGCCGACGATGCGTTCAACCTGCCGAAGGTCCTCGCCTTCCTGACGATGGTGTTCGGGATGTTCATGGCGATCCTGGACATCCAGATCGTCTCGGCCTCGCTGGCGGAAATCCAGGCGGGCCTCTCGGCCAGCGCCGACGAGATCGCATGGGTGCAGACCTCCTATCTCGTCGCCGAAGTCATCATGATCCCGCTTTCAGGCTTCCTCGGGCGCCTGCTTTCAACGCGCATCCTCTTCACCATCTCGGCGGCCGGGTTCACGGCGGCGAGCGCTCTCTGCTCGACCGCCACGACCATGGACCAGATGATCGTCTACCGCGCGCTGCAGGGCTTTATCGGCGGCGGCATGATCCCGAGCGTCTTTGCGGCCGCCTACACGATCTTCCCGCCATCGAAGCGCGCCGTGGTCTCCCCGATGATCGGCCTCGTCGCGACGATGGCGCCGACCATCGGCCCGACCATCGGCGGCTATCTCAGCGATACCTTCTCCTGGCACTGGCTGTTCCTGGTCAATGTCGGCCCGGGCATCCTCGTCTCGATCGCTGCCTGGACGCTCATCGACTTCGACAAGTCGGACCTGTCGCTGATGAAGAAATTCGACTGGTGGGGCCTGGCCGGCATGGCGGCCTTCCTCGGCTCGCTCGAATATGTGCTGGAAGAAGGCCCGACCTATGACTGGCTGCAGGATCCGACGGTGTTCACCTTCTTCGTCGTCATGGTCGCCGGAGCGCTCGTCTTCTTCTTCCGTGCCTTCACGGCGGAGCAGCCGATCGTCGATTTCAGCGCCTTCCGGAACATCAACTTCGCCTTCGGCTCGGTGTTTTCCTTCGTCATGGGCATCGGCCTCTACGGCCTTACCTATCTCTATCCGATCTATCTCGCCCGCATCCGCGGCTATGACGCGATGATGATCGGGAACGCGCTTTTCATCAGTGGCCTCGCCATGTTCTTCACCGCGCCGATCTCCGGCGTCCTGTCGCGCAAGATGGACCCGCGCCTGATGATGATGATCGGCTTCGTCGGTTTCGCCGCCGGAACCTGGCAGATGAGCTATATGACGGCGGATTGGGACTTCTGGGAGATTTTCGTCCCGCAGATCCTGCGCGGCTCGTCGATGATGCTGTGCATGGTGCCGATCAGCAATCTGGCGCTTGGTACCTTGACGCCGGACCGGATCAAGAACGCATCAGGCCTGTTCAACCTGACGCGGAATCTTGGCGGGGCCGTCGGCCTCGCGGTGATCAACACCCTGCTGACCAAGAGAAGCGACATCCATTACGCCCAGCTTGCCGATCATGTCCGCTGGGGCAGCGGCGCCGCGGAAAAGATGCTGCAGAACCTGACGGCCATGTTCCAGGCCCATCCCGGCGTCGATGCAGAGGCCGCCGCGATTTCGAAGATGGCGGGAATGGTGCACCAGCAGGCCGCCGTCATGGCCTTCGCCGATGTCTTCTACCTGCTTTCGGTCCTGTTCGTATCGCTCGGCGTCTGCGCCATGCTGATGCGAAAACCTCCCCCTGACGCGGGAGGTGGAGGCGGCGGTCACTGACCTCGTCCCCAGTCCAAGGGCGCTGCCAAAGGGCCGGCCATCCCCCCGTGGCCGGCCCTTTTCCATGACCTGCCGATCCGCCACAGAAAATCCGGCGAAAAGTTTGCTCCCTCCCTCTTCGCCCATTTGCCCGGACGGCCGATTGCGGATAAAGAGCCACCCGTGGACCACGCCCGCGAGAATCCCATGTCCGACAAAGCCGCCATCGCCGCCGCCCAGGCCAGTCTCCTCTCCGCCGCGCTTCCCTTCATGCAGCGTTACGAGAACAAGACCGTGGTGGTGAAATATGGCGGCCACGCGATGGGCGATACCGAACTCGGCCGTGCCTTCGCGCGCGACATCGCGCTCCTGAAACAATCGGGCGTCAACCCGATCGTCGTTCATGGCGGCGGGCCGCAAATCGGCGCCATGCTCACCAAGATGGGGATCGAATCGCGCTTCGAAGGCGGCTTGCGCGTGACCGACCAGAAGACGGTCGAGATCGTCGAAATGGTGCTTGCCGGCTCCATCAACAAGGAGATCGTCGCCCTCATCAACGCCGAGGGCGAATGGGCGATCGGTCTTTGCGGCAAGGACGGCAACATGGTCTTCGCCGAAAAGGCGAAGAAGACGATCACCGATCCGGATTCCCGGATCGAGCGAGTGCTCGATCTCGGCTTCGTCGGCGAACCCGTCGAAGTCGACCGCACGCTGCTCGACCTCCTCGCCCGCTCGGAGATGATCCCGGTGATCGCGCCAGTCGCCCCCGGCCGCGACGGCCACACCTACAACATCAACGCCGACACTTTCGCCGGCGCGATCGCCGGAGCGCTGAAAGCCACACGCCTTCTCTTCCTCACCGATGTTCCCGGCGTGCTCGACAAGGACAAGAAGTTGATCGACGAACTCTCGGTTTCCGAAGCACGCGCGCTTGTCAGGGATGGCACCATCTCAGGCGGAATGATCCCGAAGGTCGAAACCTGCATCGAGGCGATCGAGCGCGGCGTCGAGGGCGTCGTCATCCTGAACGGCAAGCAGGCACACGCCGTCCTGCTCGAACTTTTCACCGAGCACGGCGCCGGCACGCTGATCGTTCCCTGAACCCGCAGCGATCGCAGGAACGCCTGCTTTCATCCTGCTCGTTTCATGCCATAAGGGTGCATGACCAATCATCCCGATATATCCCGCTTTTCGCACGTGCGCGACTGGGTTTTCGACCTCGACAACACGCTCTATCCGCACCACACCAATCTCTTCGCGCAGATCGACGTCAGGATGACGGCCTTCGTCTCGGAACTCCTTGATCTTCCTTCGGAGGAGGCGCGGAAGCTTCAAAAGGAGTTTTACAGGGAATATGGAACGACACTGAAGGGGTTGATGGAGCGCTACCATATCGACCCCGACGCTTTCCTTGAAAAGGTGCACGACATCGATTATTCGGTGGTTGAACCCGCACCGGCGCTCAGCGCCGCGATCAAGGCGCTGCCGGGGCGGCATTTCATCTTCACAAACGGCAGCCGCCGCCATGCGGAACAGGCCGCGATGCGGCTTGGCGTGCTCGATGATTTCGACGATATCTTCGATATCGTTGCCGCCGGCCTGATGCCGAAGCCGGACCGCAAACCCTATGAGAGTTTCATGGGACTCCACCGCATCGTCGGCCAAAACGCGGTGATGTTCGAGGATATCGGGCGCAATCTGCTGGTGCCGAAAGCGCTCGGCATGACCACTGTCCTTATCGTGCCGAGGAATTTCGAGCCAACCTACGCGGAGATATGGGAACGCGACGAAAACGAGCGGGATCACATCGACTTCGTCACGGACGACCTTGCGACCTTCCTTTCAGCAA
>SCRB01000128.1 GCA_004299545.1 Rhizobiaceae bacterium | reverse complement strand
AAACCGTGACGCCGAGGCTGTGCCACAGAACACGGATGAGATCCTCGAGATCGGCACGCGTCTGGGCATCCACGGCGGCAAAGGGTTCGTCCATGACGAGAATTTTGGGCTCGTAGGCGACGGCGCGTGCAATCGCGACGCGTTGCTGCATGCCGCCGGACAACTGCCAGGGATAGGAATTTCGCGTTTGGGAGAGCCCGACGGCCTCGAGCGCGTCCGCCACCAGCTTGGCACGGCGGCTTTTGGTCAGGCCCTTCTGCTTCAACGGCAGTTCGACGTTACTCTCGACGCTCATCCAGGGGAACAGGCTTCGCCCATATTCCTGAAAGACCAACGCCATTGCCTCAGGTGGCCCGGAAACCGGCTTGCCGTCCAGCAGCACCTGTCCGGCGGTCGGTGAAAGGAGGCCTGACAGGCATTTCAGCAAGGTGGTCTTGCCCGCTCCGGATGGCCCGACAATGCAGACCATTTCGCCGTCGCCGACGGTGAACGTAATGTCCCGCAACGCTTCGACGGTTCGGGTCTTGCCCGCATAGATCTTCTTCAGCCCTTCAACGCGCAACAGCGGTCTTCTGGCCGCGCCGGGTGAAGCTGACGGCTCGAATCCGGATTGAGCGTTCACGAATTTCCTTTCTGAGCCGTTCGAAGGCCGAAATACCACTTGAGCACATTCCGCTCGACGCGGCCGAGAACCAGCGAGAGCACGAAGCCTATCAGGCTGAGCAGTATGATGCCGCTCCACATTTCCGGAATGGCGAAGCCGCGCTGGAACTGGACGATGGTGAAGCCGATGCCGTTCGAGGCGGCGAACATCTCGCTGATCACCATCAGGATTATTCCGATCGAAAGCGACTGCCTGAGCCCGGCGAAGATCTGTGGGCTGGCGCCTGGAAGTATGAAATGCGTGAGCCGCGCGAGGCGTCCGAAGCGGTAGCTTCGCGTGATGTTGTCGAGTTCGCCGTCGAGGCCGCGAACGCCTTCCACCGTATTGAGCAGAATCGGCCAGATGCAGCCGGAGATGATGACCAGGACCTTCATGGTCGTGCCGATTCCCGCAAAGAGCATCAGGACCGGCACCAATACGGGCGGCGGCACGGCGCGAAGAAACTCGAGAACCGGTTCGGCATAGGCACGCCCGCGCGGCGACAGCCCGAGGGGGCAGCCGATCGCTACCGCGATAATGGCGGCCACAAGATAACCGGTAAAAAGCCGGACGAGGCTAGGAAGCACGTCGTGAAGCAGGCGAGGTGAAAGCCAGACGGTGGCGAAGGTCGACAGAATCGAGGAGAGCGGCGGAAAATAGAAGCTCTGGCTGCCTGCGCTAGCGAACCACCAGGTACCTGCAAGGACGACCGGCAGCAGCGCTGCCCAGGTGATGCGGCTGAGGATGCTCATGAAGCCTCGACAGGACGCAGGGAAGGATGCCAACTCATTGTGATGCGTTCGAGACGACGCGCGGCGACGTTGACCGCCACGCCGATTAGCCCGGTGACGATGAGATAGGCGTACATCGTCGCCACTGCGCCGCCGCTCTGGGCAAGTGCGATCTCCTTGCCAAGCCCAGGTGCACCGATGATGAGCTCGCTGGTGATCGTCAGGATCAGCGCGACCGCCGCCGACAGGCGAATCCCGGTCATCAGATAAGGCAGGGCTGTCGGCCAGGTCACGTAGCGCAATTTGGCCAGATATCCGAAACGGTAGGAATAGGCTGTCTGCCGCATGACCGGGTCGACGTCCTGCACCCCGTAGAGAACCTGGATGAGCACTTGCCAGATGGAAGCGTAGACGACCAGCACGAGTGTCGATTTGATCGTCGTGCCGAACAGCAGGACGACCAGCGGTATGAGTGCCACCGAGGGAATAGGGCGCAGCAACTCGATGGTCGACGCCGTGAAGCGCCTGAGGATGGAGGAACTGCCGATCAGAAAACCGAGCGCAGCGCCAGCAATTACGGCAATGGCCAGGCCGATTGCCCAACTGCGCAGGGTCAGCGCGAGAGCCAGCCAGAATTCGCTCGTTTGGCATTCGTCGATCAACGCCGCGACCATGACGCTGATCGGTGGCAGGTAGAGCGAAGAGACGAGCCCCATGCGGGGCACGATCTCCAGAAGCGCGGCTAAGACCAGCAATCCGGTCAATCCCCGGACCCAGTTTGCGGGTGCTCTTGGTGCGCCCACAGATTTGTTCATTGCCACGTGTCGCAATCGCTTGTTATTCGCCGGACGGGATGAGCTTGTCGAGATCGACCTTCTTCGACACCAGGCCATCCTTAACGGCAAGATCGGCGAGAGTCTGCGTCGACTCGCGGTTGGTCTTCACAGGGTAGTCCGGAAGATTGATCTTCTGCGACAGCGGCTCGGAAATCTT
>SCRB01000127.1 GCA_004299545.1 Rhizobiaceae bacterium | reverse complement strand
GACGAGATTTTAGCCAAGGCGTCATGTTTTCATCCATAATATCGTAATTACGACACGAAAAGTCGATTCTCCGAAATCTCTTCCCAAAGCATGTCGCCTGAAAGTGTGTAGCGGTTTCGGGACAACGACATGCTTGAAAACAAGGAGATAAAGCGCGCCGAGTGAGTCCGTTTAATCGCGATGCGCGCTAAAAGACACAGACCGGCCCCAGGAGTGAACGAGACGGGAAAGACTCCCTTTATCTTTTCGCTCTATGGCATCGAGGCATGTATGCGTCGCGTTTTAGTCGAATTGTAACGGTTGCCCTCCTGCTTGCGCTTTCGGCTTGCGCGACGGCGCCTCGTCACATCAACAATGTCTGCGCCGTCTTCGATCAGCGCGATGGCTGGTTCAACAACTGGCAGCGTGCCGCCTACCGCGTTTCAGGCAAATACGGCATACCCGTTCCGGTCCTGATGGCGACGATCCGCAAGGAATCGGGTTTCAAGGCTCACGCCCGCCCGCCGCGTAAATATCTTCTGGGCTTCATCCCCTGGGGGCACGTCTCGAGCGCGACCGGCTTTTCGCAGGCTCTCAACGGGACGTGGGACCAATACAGGCGCGACAGCGGCAACACCTTCGCCAGCAGGTCGAGTTTCGCCGATGCCGTCGACTTCGTCGGCTGGTATCATGCCAAGAGCGCGGCCCTCCTCAACATTCCGAGGAACGATGCCTACCATCTCTATCTCGCCTATTATCTCGGCTGGAGTGCGTATCAGCGCGGCGCCTGGCGTGGCAATGCCGGCCTCCAGCGCTATGCGAAGGCAACCGCCCAGATGGCGGCCAACTATGCCGCACAGATGCGAAGCTGCCCGTAAGGCGGGAAGTCTTTAACGCACCTTGTCATTGCGTCCTTCGAGGCCCGAAGGACGCACGGAAGGCAGCAACCGCCAGCGACGATTAGGCTTTATCTCGGCTTCTTGCCGAAGACGCGGATATATTCCGCCTCGCCGCCCTTCGCGAGCGCCTTGGCCTGCTTCACCCAATCGTCCCGCTCTACCCGGCCACCGAACTTCAGATGGCTATCCACCCATTGCCGCTCCGCTTTCTTCCAGGCCGCGACCTGTTCGAAACGGTAGATGCCCAGATCGTTCAGGACTGCCTCGATCTTCGGGCCGACGCCGGAGATGAGTTTCAGATCGTCCGGGCTTTTCGGCCGCCGCATCCGGGCCGGCCGGTTGCGGTCCGCCGTGCTCGATGGATTCGGCTTCGTCGACGCGGGTTTGGAAGAGGACGCGCTGCCTGTTTTTGCCGTAACGGGCGAAGCGGCGGGGCTGGTCGGGGCTGCCGCCCGTGCGCGGCGCGACGGCGCCGGCCTTCGATCGAAAGCCGGCGGTGCGTCCGGATCGATCGCCTGCCGGCCGTCGCCTACGCTCTTCTGCGCAATCGGCACAGCGGCGCTACCGCGGCTCGACCGCCGGCCCGCCTGCTGACCACCGGCATCGTCGCGGTGCTCCTCGCTGCGAACACGCGCCGCCGCTTCCGCTTCCTCCACCTCTGCCTCGGCTTCATCCGCTTCGGCGCTCGAAACCTTGCCGCGCGGCCGCTTCGGCCGCGGGCCGGCAAATCCCGGATCGCCCTTGGCGCTTCTCCGCTCCTTGCGGGGCGGTACGTCCGCAGGCTCGCCTTCCGCCGCGGCATGCTTCTTGTCGAAGCTGATGACGGGCTCCATGGCCGCCAGCACGTCATCGGACAGCCAGCACAACGATTTATGGCCGTCTCCGAGGTCGCGCACCGGCGGCACCTCCTTCTCGCATCGGCCGCCGGGCACAAGATGCTTGTAGCGGCAACGCGTCTGGAACGGACACCCGGTCGGGGGATTCATCGCTGAGGGAATATCACCCTCGAGCACGATGCGTTTCTTCACGACGCTGGTATCGGCGATCGGGATCGCCGACAAAAGCGCCTCCGTATAGGGGTGGTACGGCGGCGCGAAAATCTGGTCGGTCGTGCCCTGCTCGACGATATAGCCGAGATACATGACGACAACACGGTCGGCGATGTAGCGCACGACCGAAAGGTCGTGGCTGATGAACAGCATCGTCGTCTTGTTCTCGCGCTGGATGTCCATCAGAAGCTCGGTCACGGCTGCCTGTACCGAGACGTCAAGCGCGGAAACAGGCTCGTCCGCCACCACCACCTTGGCGTTGCCGGCGAAGGCACGCGCGACGCCGATGCGCTGCTTCTGGCCGCCGGAAAGTTGCCTCGGCTTGCGCGTTGCGAAAGCGCGCGGCAGCTTCACCAGGTCGAGCAGTTCCAGCATCCTGTTGTGCCGTTCGGCCGGGTTCTTCCCGACATGGAACTTCTCCAGCGTCCGCTCGATCTGCGCGCCGACCGAATGGCTCGGATTGAGCGTGTCGAACGGATTCTGGAACACCATCTGGATCGAAGACACCGTCTTCACGTCCCGCCCTTCAACGGGGGTCGACCCGATCGAGGTGTTGGCGAGTTTCACGCTGCCGGCGCTCGCTGTTTCAAGGCCAAGAAGCACCTTGGCGAGCGTCGACTTTCCACAGCCCGATTCGCCGACGATCGCCACCGTCTCGGATTCGCGCGCCTCGAAGCTGATGGTCTCGTTCGCCTTGACGACACGGTCCTCACCGCCGCCGAACACCTCGTTCGCCGCCACCCGGTAATATTTCCTGAGATCCTCCACCTTGAGGACGGGGGCGCCGGCCTTGACCGGCTCCGTCGCCTTGGCGGCGCCCTCCGGCAGGGCCGACCAGTCGATCTCGTTGAAACGCACGCAGCGGCTGAAATGACCTTCATGCCCCTCGACCGGAATCATCGGGATTTCCGCGGCGTCGCAGACCCCTTTCACGAAATGATGGCAGCGCGGGCCGAAATTGCAGCCGCGCGGCCGCTCATGCGGCAGGGGAAGCTGGCCCGGTATGGCCACCAGCGGACGGGAGTTCTTGTCGGCTCCAGGCAGCGGGATCGAACGGAAAAGCCCCTGTGTATAGGGGTGACGCATGCGGTCGAACACGTCCTTGACGGTGCCCGTCTCCACCGCCTCGCCGGAATACATAACGGTGATGCGGTCGCAGGTTTCGAGAATCAGGCCGAGATTGTGCGAGACGAAGATCATCGACGTGCCGAAGCGCTCGCCGAGCCCCTTGACCAGTTCGACGATGCCGGCCTCGACGGTGACATCGAGCGCCGTCGTCGGCTCGTCGAGGAGAAGCAGCGCCGGATTGGAGAGAAGCGCCATGGCGATGACGATGCGCTGCTGCTGGCCGCCCGAAAGCTGGTGCGGATAGGAACGCATCATCCGCTCCGGATCGGGCAGCCGCACGGACGACAGCATTTCGAGCGAGCGGTCGTAGGCCTCCTTCTTCGAGACTTTCTCGTGAAGCAGCGGCACTTCCATCAGCTGCTTGCCGACCTTCATTGCCGGATTGAGGCTGGCCATCGGCTCCTGGTAGATCATCGCGATCTTGTTGCCGCGCAGCGAGCGCAATTCCTCGTCCGACAATTCGCCCATATCGCGGCCCTGAAACACGATCCGGCCGCCGACGATCCTGCCGACATTCGACAGGTCGCGCATGACCCCGAGCGAAACGGTGGATTTGCCGCAACCGGATTCGCCGACGATACCCATCGCCTCGCCGGGCATCACCGTGCAGGAGAAATCCATCACCGCCGGGATCTCGCCGGCCCGCGTGAAGAAGGAGATGGAGAGGTTCTCGATTTCCAGGATCGGCCGGGCGCCGGCCTCGGCATTGGTGGTTTTGACGGCTTCGTTCATGGCTGGCACTCCTCGTGCTGGCGCACTGTATTTGTGAGCTGATCGCCGTTCACGATCAATCCTTCAGTGACTGTTCCCTCAGCGCGTCGGCTAAAAGGTTCAGGCCGAGTACGAACGACATCAACGCGATGGCAGGCGGCAGTGCCGGGTGGATGTATATGCGCAGGAGTTCGCTGCCATCCTTGATCGAGGTTCCCCAGTCGGGACTTTCCGGCGGCATGCCGAGGCCGAAGAAGCCGAGTGTGCCGAGCAGGATGGTCGTGTAGCCGATCCTCAGGCAGGTATCGACGATCAGCGGCCCACGCGCATTCGGCAGCACTTCCCAAATCATGATGTACCAGGGGTTTTCGCCGCGCGTTTGCGCCGCCGCGACGTAATCCCGCGTCTTGATGTCCATCACCAGCCCGCGCACGATACGGAACACGCCCGGGCTCGATGCGAAAACGACCGCCACGAAGATGTTGAGCGTGCTCGGCGTCACCTGGATGAGGTGGAGCGGATCGTGAAAGAAAACAAAGCTGGTATAAAGCCAATAGGTGATGGCGATCATGATCACGATCTGGATCGCCAACAGCGCCGGCCGCCTCGAATAACGCGTCCAGAAGGCGAGGACGCCGAGGATGACCGGGAACGCAAAGAAGATGCCCGCGGTTATCCGCGGCAGCCCGGTTTCCACGATCTCCGGCGAAACAAGGAGGTAGAAGAGCAGGATGACGGGGAAGGCCAGAACCAGATTGGCAAGGAAGGACAGGGCCGAATCGGTCTTGCGCCCGAAATAGCCGGCGGGCAGACCGAGCGTGATCCCCACGGTGAGTGCCACCAGCGTCGCCAATGGCGCGATGAGAAGGACGATGCGGCTGCCGTCGATCATCCGGCTGAACACGTCGCGCGCCAGCCTGTCGCCGCCGAACAGATAGGCATGGTGGCTCTGCGGCTCGATCGCTCCCGGCAGCGCGTTGCGCATCACGGCGATCTGGCCGAGCGGGTCGAACGGCGAGATGTAACGCGAATAGACCGCGCAGAAGAACCAGAAGCCGAGAATGAAGATGCCGACGATTCCGATGCCGGTATCGTAGAGCTGCCCGTAAAGCCCGAGGCGCTTCTTGTAGCGGTAGCTCAGCCCCATCACGATGGCGAGTGAGAGCCAGACGGGCCACAGCCGGTAGGCGACGAGGTGGAGGATGATCTCAGGCCATGTCAGGAAGTGCAACTGTCCCATGACGGCTCCCTTCTACTGCACGCGGATGCGCGGATTGAGGAAGGCGTAGCCGATATCCGAGATCAGCTGCGTGACGAGCACGATAAACACCGAAACCAGCGAGCAGCCCAGAAGCAGGTCGATGTCGTTGTTGCTGGCGGCTCCGACCAGAATATAGCCGAAACCCTGGTACCGGAACATGATCTCGACCACGACGACGCCGGTCAAAAGCCATGGGAATTGCAGCATGATGACGGTGAAAGGCGCGATCAGCGCATTCCTGAGTGCATGCTTTATCACCACCCCCGCGAAACTCAGCCCCTTGAGGCGGGCGGTACGGATATATTGCGCCGTCATCACCTCGACCATGGAAGCCCGCGTCATGCGCGCGATGTAGCCCGTGCCGTAGATGGCGAGCGTGATGACCGGCAGGGTGAAATTGTAGAAGGTGATGCCCTGGAAGGTGGCGCTGGCCGCCGATCCGTTGAACCATCCAAGCCAGGCGGCGAAGATGACGGTGAAGATGACGCCCGACACATATTCGGGCGTCGCGGTACTCGCGATCGAGATCACGGAAAGCGTTCGGTCCGTTCGCGAGCCTTCGCGCATGCCCGCCAGTACGCCGATGACGAGCGCGCTCGGGACCATGCACACCATCACCCAGAACATCAGGATGGCCGTGGCCCCCAGCGCCGGGAACAATTTCTTGGCGACGGTCGTGCGGAACTTGGTCGAACAGCCGAAATCGCCTTCCAGTACGCCCGAGATCTGTGGCGTCAGCGAACTGTTACAGTAAGTATAGCGCTGGATCGGTTTGCCATTCTCGTCGCGCGCGGGGTGTTTCGGCCAGACGCCGATCCATTGGCCGTAGCGCTCGAAGAAAGGCTCGCGATAGCCGTAGCGCACCAGCCAGCTTTCAACCTGTTCGGGCGTAGCGCGGCTATTGGTTTCGGTGAGCGCGAGTTTCTTCAGGTTGGGTTGGAGGTTGACCAGATAGAAAACCACGACGGTCAAGCACAGCATGGTCAGGACCATGACGCCGAGACGCCGGAGTATGAATGATATCACCTGAGCCTCTCCTCGCGGCTTTGGGTTCGTCTTATGTCAATGTTCCCTGATGTCGTGTTCGCCCGATGTCGTATTCGAACGCATCGTGATGTCGAAGTTCGCCCGATTTTGTGTCGGATTCCGTACGAACTTCAGTCCCTGGGAATGGCCGCAACGCTCCCGTCCCGGCTCGGGACGCCAGGAGCGTTGGGGATTTCGGGCGGCGGAAGACGGACTCCCGCCACCGGATTGCCTCGACCGAATCACGCGTCGCGATCGAGCCAGGTTTTCTCGTAGTTGAT